>JAIOSY010000117.1 GCA_021107375.1 Sulfurimonas sp. | reverse complement strand
TTGTCTGAGTATACTGTAAATTTTTCTTGGCATGTGGGAAAAAACATCCATCTATAAACTGAGAAAGATACTTATCTTTACTTTTTGTATAAGATAAAATTTGAAGCCTTTTAAATTTATCTGATTTAGTTTGAAAAAAAGCTGGTGAAAATAGTTGTAAAGTATCAACTCTCTTTCCACATGCCAATTGTTCTTTCACATAAAAAAAAGCTTTTATCGCCCCATAACTAAATCCACAAACTGTATATTTAGATTCTTTTATGAAATCTTTAAAAAAACAGATCTCATTTTTTAAAGAAAATCCACTATAAAATTTCATTAATATACTTTTTAACTTCACTTTTTGTAATACTTTCTCTCTCATAAAGTACAATTTCAACTTTTTGCATAACTTCACTCATAGAGTTAATAAGTGTCATACATTCACCATAAAGTCTATTTATAAGAGTTATCTCTTCATCTTTAGTTTTTATAAGTGATTTACCCATACCATACTCATTTAACATCTTAGTAATCAAATCTTTTGCTTCATCTAAGTCATTTTTTGCACTACTTGGATGCTCATTAAATCGAATCGCACATGCCACAATTCCAGCTAAAAGCATTTTAACTCTAGACTCTAATTCATGCTTAATAAGTGGTTCATTAATACTAGGTGTTAATTTCTCACTTGATAACATTAATTTTTCAAACTGTAAATCAAAATATGTAGCACTCACAACTTTACCAGCTTGATAAGTTACTCTATACTGTTTTTGTCTATCACTTAGTATTTGTAACTTTCTTTTTCCAAACATAACTTTATCTTTTACTTGATGAAAATGTTCAATAGTTACATGAAAATCATGTTGTCGTAAAGATAAAAGTGCTGCTTCATTTACAAGAGCAGCCAATGAAGCTCCATTAAAACCAACAGTCATATTTGCTACAACTTTTACATCAACTTCATTGGGTACTTTTACAAGATATTTTGACAAAATTGATTGTCTTTCTCTTTTTGTAGGAAGTTCAACAAAAATTCTTCTATCAAATCTACCAGCACGAAGAAGTGCTTCATCTAATACATCTATCTTGTTTGTAGCTGCAACAACTATAACTCCACTAGAACCCTCAAAACCATCCATCTCAGTAAGAAGTTGGTTTAGAGTTGCTTCTCTCTCATCATTTCTTTGACCATCTCTTTTTTTACCCACTGCATCAATCTCATCTATAAATATAATAGATGGTGAATTATTTTTTGCAGCTGCAAAAAGCTCATGAACTCTTTTTGCCCCCATTCCAACATATATCTGAACAAATGATGCACCACTTTGATAGTAAAATGGAACACCAGCTTCATGTGCAACAGCTTTTGCTATCATAGTTTTACCAACTCCTGGAGGACCAACTAAAAGTACACCACGTGGCATTCTCGCACCAAAGTTTTTATATCGCTTTGAATTTTTCATAAAATCAATAATCTCTTCAAGCTCCATTTTAACATCAGATATTCCACCAATATCAGAAAACTTAACATCACTTGTAATAGATTCAACTGGAGTATTTAACTCACTACTAGTAGTAGTAGAACTAGTATTTTTAGATACTAGATTAAATGGTAACTCTCCTCTCTTTTGCCACCATCTAAAAATAAAAGAACCTATACCTAAAAATAAAACAGCAAAAAGAAGATATATAATAATATTTGCACTACTACCAACTTCAACCTTATGATTTATAAACATTTTGGGATTTACTTGAGACGATGCTATTTTATAAACACCTCTATCTGTTTTTAGATATACATGTTTTTTTGTAACAACAACACTTTTAACACTTTGATTATTAAGAATTTTATTTGCATCACTCAAAGTTATTTGTGTAGCATTGTCTCTTAAGATAGCAAATAGTACAAGCGCTACAACAAAAAAAGCTGATACATAAAGTGCTATTCTATTACTTTTAGAACTCAGCATAATTACAATCCTCCCTTATTTCATAATTTTGAATATTTATCCAGTTTCCACTTAAATCTTCACTTGATTTTACTATGATTTTATTAAAATGTTGATCATGTCCATAATATAATCCATCTTTTTCACTCTCTATTAAAACTTCAAGTTCACCATTAAAAGCTTTTCTAAAATCATAGTTTTTACTCTTTACAAGAGCTTCAATCTCATGAAGCCTTTGTTTTGCCACCTTACCATTTACCTCTGGTTTCATATGAGCAGATGGTGTGCCATCTCTTTTTGAGTAAGTAAAAGAGTGTAAATGTGTTAAAGGTAAATCTTTTGCATTTTTCATAGCCTCAAGCCAAAGTTCTTCACTCTCACCAGGATGACCAGTTATAAAATCAGTTCCAATAGCAAACCCTTTATCTGCTAAAAGTTCAAATAGTTCTCTATCTTGTTTATATACATTTCTTCTATTCATAAGTTTTAACATAGTTGGAGATGTATGTTGCAATGCTATATGCATATGCTTTTCAAACCATGGCTCATCAAGTATCTCTTTAAATTCATCTGAAATCTGAACTGGTTCAACAGACCCTAACCTTATTCTACGAACTCCTCTAATCTGAGAGATACGCTTCATAAGTTTTGCTAAAGATGTTTTAGTATCTTGACCATAACTACCAACATTTGTCCCAGTTAAAACAAACTCACCAAAACCATTTGAAGCGAGTCTCGTTATCTGTTCTAATATACGAGATTCATCCATGCTTCTAGCATCACCACGAACAAAAGGGATAATACAATATGAACATCTAAAATTACAACCCTCTTGAATTTTAATAAAAGCCCTACTCTTACCAATAAAATTATCAACAAGATTTTTATCTATATGATTTAAATCACCCGGATTATAAAAAGGCTTCTCTTGACTAAGAAGTAAATCTATTTTTTCTTTTTCACTCTGACCAAAAACTCCATGAACTCTATTTTCACTAAGTAACTTTTCACCTTTAGTATGAGCACCACAACCAGTTAAAAAGATTTTTGCATCACTTATTTTTTCTACATGAGAAATATATGAGCGAACATGAGTATCTGCCCCATTTGTAACAGTACATGAGTTTATAACTATTGTATCAGCTTCAGATTCATTTTGAGTAACTTCAAAATCTTTCATAGAACTCATCATAACTTGAGAGTCATAAAGATTTGTTCGACAACCAAATGTTTTAAAATAAACTTTTTTTTTCATCTATATTACTTTATTTTGAATATGTAATTTTTGAGTTGGATATGCTATAGTAATATCATCTTCAGCATTAAAAGCATCAACTATCTCAAGTGAAATAACACTTCTAAGTGTGAGTGTTGCATACGCATTTGTCAAATACCAAGAATCAATAGTTATACCATTTGAATCTATAAATGAAAAAATCCTAGGTTCAACATTTGTATTTTTAAGACTATAATTATTTCTAAGTTTATTTAGTTGTTTTCTCGTTATATCTGTATAACCTTTAGAGTATTTTCTTGTTATATCTTTAGCTATATGCATCGCTTTTTTATGATTTGAATCAAATGTAATAGTTATCTTAATACCATCCCAAACTGTTTTTAGAGAACTATGCGTATAATTAGCTATCATACGAGTAAAGACATAATTATTTGGAACAAAAATAATTCTACCAGCTCTTCTATTATCAACAACAGTTGTTAGCGTTATATCTTCAAGTATAGTCATACGCAAAAGTGAAATATCCATAACATCACCAACATATTTAAGACCATCCATATCTACACGAATTCTATCACCAACATGAATACTTCCACCAAACACTATCACAAGCCAACCAAGAATCGACATAAACCAGTCTTTCATCGCAATCGCAATACCAGCAGAGGCAAAACCTAAAATCGTAACAAGATAACTGACATTTTCAATATAATTAAAAAATAAGATTAAAATAATCAGTGTTACATTTGTAAATGTAATAATTTTATTTGCCATATAAAATCGTTCATTATCTGTAATATATTTTTTAACAACAAGCTTTAATAAAAAGAAAATAATAAATAAAACAAGTATAATTACACCTATATTAATAAGTCTATATATCTGTTTTTCTATATCTTTATTTACCCCTACTTCTATAATCTCTAATCTCTTTTGATAAATCTCTGAAGTAACATTCATCGTATCAAATGCAGTTTCAAATCTTTTTAATTCTTTTTGCTTTGAATTATAGTTTTCTATATGTTTTTTTTCTATGTCTATTTTTTGTATCTCTTTGTAGATAGAATTTTCTTTTCTAAGTAGTATAATCAATTCAGAAAGTTTCTCTTTTTTTGAGATATAATCGTTAAAATCTGCATTTTGAGTTTTTATTAAAGATATACCTTCAAAAATTTCTATCGGATTTGAAATCTCTGTTGCCTCTTTAATCTCAGGAGGTGTCAATAACTTAGAAAATGGAGCACTACCCTTCTCTTCTAATTTTTCTATTTGTGCTGCTAATATTTTTTCCTTAGAGATAAGAGCATTTAGTTCATCTAATTCAATTATAGATTTACCTTTTTTTTGCAAATATTTAATTCTACTTTTTATTTTTTCAAGTTTATCTCTAATATCCAAAGATGTCATATATGATGCATAACTTTTCATCCATACTTTTTCTTCATCAATTTTAAGTTCAATTTGTTCTAAATCAACTAAATATTTAGCAATATCACTTTTTCTTTTTTCCTCTACTCTTTCTTGCTCTTTTAAATCAACAATTTTTTGTAATTCACTAGAGCTAGGTAGTTTATCTTCAGATAATAATACTGAAGTTAAAAATAAAAATAAAAATAAAAAAAAGATTTTATTCATTAATCTGTTCCAAACTCATTTAAAACAGATAAAACAACTTCTCTTTCACACTCATCAGTAATTTTAACATCACCTATACCAACAGGAAGAATAAAAGTTATTTTAGAATCAGAACTTTTTTTATCAAGATAAAAAGTTTCATAAAAATCAACTTCATTTTCAACATTATAATTTGTAGGGAGATTATATTTTTCTAAAAGCAGTTTTACTCTTATAGCTTCATCATTACTCATTAAACCCATTTTAACAGAAGTATTGTTAGCCATAACCATCCCAATAGCTACAGCTTCCCCATGTAAATATTTTTTATATTTTGTTTCATTTTCTACTACATGTCCAAAAGTATGACCATAGTTTAGAGTAGCTCTAATTCCATTTTCTTTCTCATCTTTAGCTACAACATCAGCTTTTGTTTGAACTGCTTGTTTTATTGCATCTTCTAAAATATCTGGATTTTTAAGATTAGCACTCTCTAAAAATTCAAAAAAAGTTTTGTTGAAAGTAACTGCCATTTTTACTATTTCAGCAACACCAGCACCAAATTCACGAGATGCTAAAGTTGTTAAAAAACATGGGTCAATGTACACTCCACGAGGCTGATGAAATGCACCAATAAGATTTTTACCATAAGAGTTATTCATCCCAGTTTTACCACCAACACTTGCATCAACTTGTGAAAGAAGTGTAGTTGGAATTTGAATAAAATCTATTCCTCTTTGATAAATACTCGAAGCATAACCTGTCATATCACCTATAACACCTCCACCAAAAGCTATTAACATAGACTTACGATTAAAACGATGATTAAAAAGTGATTCTAAAATCAAATCTATACTATCTTGGTTTTTATACTCTTCACCATCGGGAACTGTAATGATATAAAGTTCTTTTGCTGTTATCTTACTAAGAAGGTATCCAAGATGTAATCCTGCTACTTTTGGGTTAGTTATTATTGCTACTTTCGTATCAAAATAAGTGGTCGGAATCGTATCAATAGTTATATCGTATGAATTATCTATAACTTTTTTTAAAGGAATATTTACTTGCATTATCTATCCAAATTTTAATTGAATATATAATACTTAATTAAAGCTAATAAATCGCTTTTATTTATAACTGAACAGGAATAAAAATTTGATGGTAATCATCTAATCGATAATAAAGCCTTTCATTATCTGTTGAAAACATAGAAAAAATTCTTCTTTGCGTTAGTTTGTTAGTAAAAGGTAATACCTGAACAAAAGTATCTTTCTGCTTTAGTGTTCTGATTGGATTTTCATTCTCTTTAAATACTTTAATAGATTTAGAAAATATAGTAGATAAATTATAATAATGTTCTACTACCTGCTCTTTATCTTGTTGATGTTCATTTAAATAGTTATATAATTCTATATTAAATCCCATCTGTTCAGAAATATCAAAAATATTTGAAGATATTTTTTCTAAATCACGATTATCACTTAAGATAAGTACGACATCCTTAACTTTTGAAAAACTTTTATCTGCAACCTTAAAAATAGGAACATGAGATTCATAAAGTGTTGTTCTCATATTATAATCTGCAAAAATATCCTTTGATACAATAACAAGACCTACATGATAAAATTTCATATCATTTAAAAACTTACTTTTTAAATCATCACAATCATATTCAATATCTATAATAACATTATCACTTCTAAACTTTTTTATCTCTTGTAAAATATCAATATTACTTGGATTTACAATTTTAATGATTAGATCATGATTAAACTTTTTATGAATAAATATTGATCTTCTAACAAACTCTTCAATAACAGAATGATTAATAAGATTCATATCAATATACATATATA
>JAIOSY010000167.1 GCA_021107375.1 Sulfurimonas sp. | reverse complement strand
CTTTAATGTTTTCCTGTAAGAGGTACAAATCTTACTGACATAATTTGACGAGTGGTCAAATCTCCTTTTTGATCTTTTTGAATTAAAATAAGCTTCTGAACAAACATAAAATCCCCTACTGGGATTATCATTGTTCCTCCCGGTTTTAGCTGTTTTAAAAGAGGCGGCGGAATATGACCTGCCGCAGCTGTTACAATTATTGCATCATAGGGTGCATGCTCTTTCCAGCCATAATAACCATCTGCAATACGAGTTTTTATATTATTATATCCAAGCTGATTAAGCCTTTTTCTTGCCTCAAGACCAAGAGATTCAATAACCTCAATAGAGTATACCTCTTTTACAATTTGAGCAGCAATCGCAGCCTGATAGCCGGAACCTGTACCAATTTCAAGTACTCTGTCTGATTGTTTTAGATTAAGAAGATCTGTCATAATTGCAACAATATACGGCTGTGATATGGTTTGACCGTGTCCTATTGGTAAGGGTCTGTTCTTGTAGGCATATAAACGGCTGTAAAAAGGAACAAATTTATGTCTGGGAACGCTGTTTATAGCGTCTATTACTCTTTTATCCAGTTTATCTTTTCCTAAATATTCACTGGTGTTTTTTACCTCTTGTTTAATAATTTCTATTAACTTCTTTCTTTGCTTATCGTAATGTGCATCTGTAATACCTCCATACAAAAAAGTGTTTAGTAATAAAAAAAGCAATGTAATAAAAATTTTCATTTTTTTCATCTTACATCCTTTAAAAAGTCTGTTTCAGATATTAGGTTAAAACCAATGGTAACATATAATACAATAAGTTAAGATTAGTTTCACTTTGCAACACAATTTGTATCTTATTTATACAAATTATTGATTTTATAGTTCAAATTTTATTATGGATTAGGCTAACTTAAGATACATTTATATACAATATTTTATTACCTTGAAAATAAAAGGAGTTAATTATGAATAATTTTAGCAATAAAGTTCTTGCTGTTCTAAATGATATTGAGGCACTTGATATAGTTCTTACAAGAGCAGTATCATTATCAGAAGAGAAAAAAGCCATCTTAGAAGTTCTTTTTGTCCATGAAGAAAAAATATTTGGGCTTCCTGATTTTTTTCGCTTTAAAGAAACATCTGAAAAAGATGTTGCAGATAAAGATAAAATTAAAAAAGAGATTGAAAGTAAACTTATAGCTCTTGGCTCCAAACAAAAACATATTATTTTAGTTAAAATCGACGATACCGTGGATAGGGTGTTGGAACTAACAAAAGGTGATGAATCTATCACTGTTGTTGTACAAAACCATGATGTAATTACAAAAAAGTTAACTCAACAAGAGAACTTAGATATAGTGAGTGTTTAATAGATATCTTTTTTATAGTATAGTAGCGCTAAGATGATAGCACTGGTATCATCACTATCATCTTGACATTCAAATGGATATAATTGACTATCAAAATAGTAAGTTTTTTGATAGCCTCAAATTAAATGCAATCCAAATCATATAAAAATAAAATCCAAATAAATAGTTTAAGCTAAATATCATCAATATTTCTCTACCCTACAACTTATTAAATTACTAAAAATCAAATATAAAGAAAAAAATTATGTCAAATAGATTAGAAAAAGAAGATTCACCATATTTACAGCAACATAAAGAAAATCCAGTTGATTGGTTTCCTTGGGGTGATGAGGCATTTGAAAAAGCAGAACGTGAGAATAAAGCTATATTTATAAGTATAGGTTACTCATCTTGTCACTGGTGTCATGTTATGGAAGAGACTGTATTTGAGAGTCAAGAGTGTGCAGATATTTTAAATGATGGTTTTGTTTGTATCAAGGTTGACCGTGAAGAGAGACCAGATATAGATAAGTATTTTCAAGAGGTACATCAGCTTTTAAATAATCGAGCAGGTGGTTGGCCTACATCTATCTTTTGTACTCCGCAAAACAAGCCTTTTTTTGCAGGGACTTACATAGCACCTGAATCACAAGCAGAAAGTATTGAGGGAATGGGTTTTGTTGAACTTACTAAACTTATTGCTATAAAAATTACTGAGAATGATGCAACACTATATAAAAATGCTGATGAGGTTGAGAGTTTTTTAGAAAAACAGTCACATCCAAGTGAAGCAACTGTATTAAAAGAGGATTTTGTTAAGAACTTTATGCATCAGGTTAAAAATAATTACGATACTAGAGATGGTGGTTTCTCACATGCACCAAAATTCCCACATGCCAGCACTTTAAATACCTTAATGGTTATAGATAGATTGTATGATGATAAAGCTGCTAAAGCTATGATTATAAATACATTAAACTCTATGAAAAAGGGTGGAATGTATGATATGGAAAATGGTGGTTTTTTTCGTTATGCTATTGATAATGAATATAAAATTCCATATTATGAGAAGATGCTTTATCATAATGCACTTTCATGTGAAGTTTATACAAATGCCTATCTCATATATAAAGATGTGTCTTACTTAAAGATTGCAGAGCGGTGTGCTGATTTTTGCTATAACTTTATGAGTAAAGATAAGCTTTTTTATAGTTCTTGTAGTAAGAAAGATGAGAGTTGTTTAACTTATGATTATGATAAAAAAATTCAAACTTCATGGTCTGCTATGATGATTAAAGCTCTTTTTACTCTAGGGCAAATTGATTCTAAATACACTAAAAGGGCAGAGAAGAGTTTAAAAGTTTTACTTGATACCTTATATCTTGATGGCAAACTTTATCACACTACACTAATTCATAAACAGCCAAAAGTTAATGCATTTTTAGAAGATTATGCATTTATATCTCAGGCACTTATATCTGCATATAAATTTACTCAAAATGAGATTTATTTAATAGATGCTCAAAGATTTACAAATTCTGCTTTAGCAGAGTTTTATAAAAATGGAGTATGGAACTTTAGTAGTGGAGAGTTTGTAACAAAAGCTGATATATATGACAATACTTATACGAGTGCTGTAAGTGTTATGGTGGATGTTATGTTATCACTTGGAACACTTTTAGAGGATAAAAAATATACTCATTTTGCTTTTAAAACTATGGAGTATAACTCTTATGAACTTGGAAGAAAACCAGTTCATTCACCTATGATGTTAACTCAAATGTTAAGATATTTAAAACTATTTTAACTTTTGTTGATTTATAATGACCAAAATAAATTCTGAGGGACAAGAATGAAAGCAATAACTTTAGTAGTGTTAATATTAGCCACAACAATATTTACGGCATGTGAGAGAAATGATTATCAGCACCCTGGTTACAGAAGTGGAAAACATAAATAGAAATTTTGCTATAATTTTTGATTGAAAAAAATAATAAAAGGTAGTGTATGCTAAAAGATTTTGGTAAGTATATGTTTATGGTTAAGCTTGGATACAAGTACATAAATATATTTCAAAAAACTTTTTTTCACCCTTTTGTTACATTGAAATCGGGCTATAAGCAACTCTCAATTGATAGACAAGCATACTCAAATGAGGTGTTTGATTTTTTAAATCTTGAGGTTGAAGTTATCGGTAAGATACCATCAAGAGATAAAATTTTATATGCAATTAATCATCGTTCTTTACTTGATATTATAGTTATGGAACATATATTT
>JAIOSY010000268.1 GCA_021107375.1 Sulfurimonas sp. | reverse complement strand
TATTTTTTAGGCATTCTTGCTGTAATAGTATTTAAAGTTTTAAAGATTGCTTCTTCATTAAATGGCTTAACCATATAGCCATTTGCACCTTTTTTTATCATTTTAAGAACACTATCTTTACCACCCTCTGTTGTAGCCATAATAATACGTGTTTTCATCCATTTTTTTTCAGCTCTTATCGCTTCAACGACCTCTTCACCATTCATATTTGGCATATTCCAATCAAGAAGCACTATATCAATACTCTCTTTCTCCATATATTTCATTGCAAAGTTACCATCTTCCGCCTCGAAAAGATTTAATTCTGGCCACTTTGGTTCTTTAAAATATCTTTTCATTGTATTATTGAGAACTCTTCTTACAATTTTGCTATCATCAACTATTAATATATTCATTTTTTCTCTTTTATATGCTAAAATTCCATAAAAAAGTTTAGCATATAAAATCAAATAATTTCTTTAAATTTGTCTTCATAGTGTGACATATTAAATATTTTTATTACCAAGGAACAACATGACAATATTTGACTCAATCACATTAGGTATTATTGAGGGATTTACAGAATTTTTACCTATCTCTTCAACTGGACACTTAATTGTTGCTAGTGAATTTTTGGGCTTAGAACAAAGTAATATTAATAAAGCCTATGAAGTTATTATACAATTTGCAGCAATTTTAGCCGTTGTTTTAAATTACAAAGAAAAGTTTACAATTAAAAAAATAGATTTATGGATTAAAGTATTTTTAGCATTTATCCCTATTGGTGCTGTTGGATTTATATTTTCATCACAGATTAAAGAGCTTTTTTCTATAGAAATAGTCGCTATAATGTTCATAATCGGTGGTGTAATATTTTTGCTTGTAGAGAAGTTTTTTATACCAAATGAGATAAATCTCATAGATGACATTGAAAAAATCACACTAAAACAATCAATGGTTATAGGTTTTGCTCAAATCTTCGCTTTAATACCAGGAACAAGTAGAGCAGGTTCTACAATAATAGGTGCTTTACTTGTTGGACTGAGCAGAAAAGCTAGTGCAGAGTTTAGTTTTTTACTTGCTTTTCCTGTTATGAGTGCAGTAACAGCATATGATTTACTTAAACATTACAAAGATTTTAGCGATACAAATTTAATAACATTAGGAGTTGGCTTTGTCGTTTCCTTCTTTGTAGCATACCTAACAATAAAAATATTTTTAAAATTTTTAGAAAAATTTACTTTTGTAGCTTTTGGTATATATAGAATTGTATTTGGAATTATTTTATTAATATTATTTAATTAAAATTTTGGAATAGATATTGCTCCTAATCCTTTAAATGTTAAAGGAGATATCGTGCGTACATTTAGCAGATATAACGCCCACCTACATATTTTTCTAACAACATTAGAAAAATCATTTTATAATTTGAGTCGTAAAGTTTTATAATTTTACAAACTCAAATAGTTTTTAAAATAATTTTTGCTAGACTCAATGCCTTTGAACGATGCGATAATTTTCTCTTTATTTCATCATCTAATTCACCTAGTGTTTTATCAAATCCTAATGGAATAAACATAGGATCATATCCAAACCCACCATCTCCACATGCCGAACTTTGTGCATTACCATACATCCAACCGTGAACACAAAACTCACTATCTTTAGTCACTAAAGCTATCGCAGCCGTATAGTGAGCAGGTGAAGAGTTAACCCCTTTTTCTTTTATAGCATCTATAAGTTTATAAAGATTATCTTTATCATCCGCATCAACACCAGCATATCTTGCACTGTAAATCCCAGGCTCTCCATCTAAAATATCAACACTAATCCCACTATCATCAGCCATAACAATTACATCTTCATCATCTAAAGCTTTAAAAACAGCCCTTGCTTTAATAAGAGCATTCTCTTTAAAAGTATCCCCATCCTCAACAATCTCAAACTCTTCTATCAAATCTCCATAAGGGATAACCTCATAATCTTCACAAAGTGCTTTAATCTCTCTAACTTTACCTTTATTAGATGTAGCTAAAACTAATTTCAAATTTTATTCCTTATAGTTTTTATAATATTATTTGTATATAATTGCGAAATTATACTCAAATATCAAGGTTATTCATGTTTAAAAAAGTATTTCCCCTCTCAGCAATTTTATCACTGAGATTTTTAGGACTATTTTTAGTTCTTCCAGTTATCTCAATCTATGCTCTTTCACTTGAAGGTGCTACACCTTTACTTGTTGGTGTTGTTGTTGGTGGTTATGCACTAACTCAAGCTATTTTTCAAGTTCCATTTGGAACTATGAGTGACAAGATTGGTCGTAAGCCAACTTTATTAGTTGGTCTTATTATCTTTTTAATAGGTTCTATCGTTTGTGCTTACTCAACTGATATATATACTCTAATGTTTGGAAGATTTCTTCAAGGTGCTGGAGCTATCGGTTCTGTTATTACAGCGATGATTTCTGACTTAGTTGCAGAGGAGATTCGTGGTAAAGCTATGGCTATAATGGGGGGCTCAATCGCCTTAAGTTTTGCTCTTGCTATGGGTCTTGGTCCAG
>JAIOSY010000295.1 GCA_021107375.1 Sulfurimonas sp. | reverse complement strand
TATTAAACTTGGATCATGTGAAGCTATTAAAACCATTTTACCCGCAGATGCAAGTATCTCTATACCTTTTGTTTTATTAATTCCAGCATTTTCAATTTCATCAACTAAAACAATAGGTGCATTACTAATAAGTGCAGTATCAGCTATCATTAAAGCTCTTGATTGTCCACCACTTAAAGATGTGAGATTTGAAGATGCCGCCAAAGGTTCACCAGCTAAAGAGTTTGCCATATCAAGCATTTTTTCTACTATAGTTTCATCTTCAATTTTTCTACTTTTTGCATGTAGTTCTATAAAACTTCCCACATCCAAATCCATCATAAAGTGCATATTTTGAGATAAAGACGCTGTTATTTGCATTTCAAGTGGATCAATTTCTTTACCATTTACAAGAATTTTTCTGCCTGATGGAGAATCGCCATTTGCCAATTGTTCAAGATCAGATAAAAGTAAACTTTTCCCTGAACCAGTAGGTCCTGCCAAGATTATAATATCACCTTTTCTAATGATTAACTCTTCTACTGCTTCTCTATTACCATTTTTATCTTCACCGGATATAATTTTTATTTCTTCGATATTCATACGATTTCCTCTATATCCATTTTTATTATATTACCCATTTGATAATCGGCACCAAGTCTTGTTTCACCTTCACAATAAGAACATACTGCTGATGGCATATCATGTCTAAGTTGCATACCGTTAAGAGTCTCTGTTGATTTAGCTTCTAAGACTAATCTTTTAAGATTTAAAGCACCCATGCCTGTTAAACCGTTTAGTTCAATAGCTTTTGCATTTGGATTAACTTCTAAAACATTACT
The DNA here is from genome assembly GCA_021107375.1 of Sulfurimonas sp. GTDB lineage: Bacteria > Campylobacterota > Campylobacteria > Campylobacterales > Sulfurimonadaceae > Sulfurimonas. Next base: position 2,474 of record JAIOSY010000295.1, on the reverse strand, counting down.
TCTAAAAACTTCTCTTTCAGCTTGAGAAACCATATCACCTTTTGTAATAACAACAACATCAGCAGTTGTAAGCATTGGACCAATTTTTCTAGGTGTATCAATACCACTTACACAATCAACAACCGCAATAGCCATACAATCTTTAATCGCAGGAGCACATCTATGACAAAGACCTGCTGTTTCTACAATAGTTATATCTGCATTATGCGAATCACCAAATTTAAAAATCTCTTCTGCATTTACAGCACCATAATGGTCAGGACAAACATAATCACTTATTCCAACTACTACAGGCACACCTAATTTTTCTTTGAAAATCTTTCCATCTAATGTTTGATGACAGTCAATCTTACCTATTGCTACATCTACACCGTCTTTTTTTAAAAGTTTAATAAGATGAATTAGCACCATTGTTTTTCCAGAAGATGGTGGTCCCGCAACTGTAATGAATTTCATGTTTTCTCTCCTAAATTTGTTTTACTAAGATATTGATTTTTAAAACTATAATATCTTCGTTCATTATAATGAGATTAATAATGATTATCATTGACATAAATCAATTTTACTATAGTAGAAAAGCAATAATTTTTTTAATCTTACTTTCAACACAAGATAAAAAAAAGGTTTCATCTGTATAATTTCGTAACACTTTTAAAAAAATAGGAATTTTATTGTCTAATTTAACCCTTATATTACTTGCTGCTGGTAGTTCTAGCAGATTTGAATTAGATGTAAAAAAACAATGGCTTAGAATAAATCATAAACCATTGTGGCAATTTGTAGCAGATAGACTTCAAAACAGTGGTTTTTTTGACAAAATAATTATCACATCATCGGAAGATGATATAGAATTTATGAAAAATTACGCAGATTATACATTTGTTAAGGGTGGTTCTTCAAGACAAGAATCATTAAAAAACGGATTAAAAGAAGTAAACAGTGAGTTTGTTCTAGTAAGTGACATAGCAAGATCATGTGTCAGCGAAGATTTTTTAAGAAATATTATCTCAAAAAAAACTGATGCTGATTGTATCGTTCCATATCTAAAAGTAACCGATACAGTAATATATAAAGATAAAACAATAGATCGAGATAAAGTTAAAAGAGTTCAAACTCCTCAATTATCTCGTACTTCTATTTTAAAAGATGCTCTAAAAACTTCTCAAGAGTTTACAGATGAAAGTAGTGCTATTGTAGCTAATGGTGGAACTAGAAAATTCATCTTAGGTGAAAATGAAGCACATAAAATAACTTATATTCAAGATTTAAATCAACTTTCATGTTTAGAATCTCCATCAAAAGAGATACTAAGTGGTAATGGATTTGATGTTCATGCCTTTAATGACAAGGGTGAGATGTTTCTTGGTGGAGTGAAAATAGACTCAAAATTTGGCTTTAAAGCTCATAGTGATGGAGATGTAGCTATTCATGCTCTCATAGATGCCCTTTTAGGTGCTGCTGGGATGGGTGATATAGGGATGTTATTTCCCGATAATGATGACAAATATAAAGGTATCGACTCAAAAGAGTTACTGAAAAAAGTTGTTACGAAAATAAACAATTTTGGTTTTTTAATAATAAATGTTGACTTAACAATTGCAGCTGAAAAACCAAAAATATCAAACTATAAACTAGCTATGAGAAGAAAACTAGCTGAGATTTTAAAGATAGAAAATAGTAGAGTAAATATAAAAGCAACAACAACTGAAAGACTCGGCTTTATCGGTCGAGGCGAAGGTGTTGGTGTAATTGCAAATGCAAATTTAAAATATTATGATTGGACGGAAATTTGAAAATACTTATTATAGAAAACGAGATTTATTTAGCACAAAGCATAGCTACAAAACTAGGTGAATTGGGTCATATGTGTGAAATGTGTACCTCTACAAAAGATGCGATAAAAAGTAACAACTATGATGTTGTTTTACTATCAACAAATATTAATGGACAAGATTTTCATCCAGTTATTGAAACTTTTAAGAAATCTATTGTTATTTTAATGGTTTCATATATTAGTAATGATACTGTTTCAAAGCCACTTGCTGCTGGGGCAAAAGACTATATTTTAAAACCTTTTATGATAGAAGAGTTAGTTAGAAAAATTGACCACTATCAAGATTATGAAAGATTGAAAAAAAGAAATATAGCTTATGAGACATATTTAGAACATACTTTTGCTGCTGTATCTCAAGAGTATAATCATAAAGAGATTGAATTACCGATATACATATCATCTAGCTTTCAAAAATATGCCGATGCTTTTGCTTTTAATCATGCATCTACAAAAAATCAACCTATACACTTTGTATCTTTAACTAATCCAAAAGCTATGAATGAGATAGAATCTGCTTCTCTTAATAGTATAATTTATATTGTAGATTATCAAACAATGAAAAAGACAGATAAAAAAACTTTTTATGATTTAATAGCGAATAAACAAGTTATTATTACAGGTACAGATAATATTGATGATG
>JAIOSY010000276.1 GCA_021107375.1 Sulfurimonas sp. | reverse complement strand
TCATCAACGATTTATATATCGTTTTGAATATATAAGTGATAAGTTTTAGAATTTGTACCCATTTAGCCACTATAAATAGTCATGAATAGTAAAATTAGGGGTAGATATATTTTATCATTTTAAATTTGAAAATCCCGTTAGATAAATTTAGAATATAGTAAAGGTTGAAAAGTGTGAAAATTAAGTCTTTAAAATTTTATGTAATTATAATGTTTTTAATCCCTAGTGCTGCACTTATATATTTTTCATATTTGTATTTACAAAATGAATATAAAATTAAAAAGGATGCATTAAGATATAGACAAACTATTGAACAAGTTTCTATTTTAGGAGAGCTTATTCATAGTCTGCAATTAGAGAGAGGTCTAAGTGTAGGTTATATAATAAGTAATGAAAAAAATATCAAAGAGAAACTTTCAGACCAATATATAAAAACAGATAACTGTATTGCTAAATTAAAGACAATGTATCAGAAAGAAATATTGTTATTTAATATAAATGTAAAAAAGAGCATAGATAAACTTCACAATCTTAAAGGTATTAGATATAAAACATTAGATTTATCTTATAGTTTTGAAGATGTGGTTCTTGATTATTATGCAAATCTAAATACAAAATTAATTATAGCAATCAAAAATATAAATCAGAAATATATTCATATTCATAATGACTTAGGAAGTCTTGAAAATATACTAAAACTAAAAGAATATGCAGGTTTAGAAAGAGCTTTTATATATAGTGAATCACTTTTGAATGACAATAGTAAGTACGCTAGAGATATAAAAAGGGTTAGAGTAAATCAAAAAATTCTTAAAGATGTATTTTTGTTTAATGCTTCTAAAAGTTCATTAAAAATATTTACTAGTTTATATTCGAATGAAATAGTTGATAGTTTTAAAGAATGTTCAGCAAATAAATTTTTAAAAAATGATGCTCAAAAATGTTTTAGTCTTAGTACAAAATATATAAATGTATTGAACAGTATTTACCAAGGTATACTAGAACAATATAGATATAACTCTAAGTTGTTTTATAAAGAAGCATTAAATTCTCTAATCATTACGGCACTAGTACTAATAATATCTATTCTTATTTTATTAATATTAATTTATTTATTTGTTAAACTAATTTATAATGAAGAAAAATTTCATAAAGAGCTGGAAGATACTCAAAAAGAGATTATCTACAAAATGGGAGAAATTGGCGAGAGTCGTTCGCAAGAGACAGGCAATCATGTAAAAAGAGTTGCCAAGTACTCAAGACTTTTAGCACTTCTTTCAGGACTCGATGAAAAAAATGCAAATTTAATTTACACTGCTTCACCAATGCATGATATTGGTAAAGTTGCTATTTCTGATAGTATCTTAAAAAAACCAGGAAAACTAACTGATGAAGAGTGGGTTGTTATGCAAAGCCATAGTGAGATAGGATATAAAATACTCAAAGATTCATCAAGACCAATCTTTAAAACAGCTGCTATTGTATCGTACCAACATCATGAAAAATGGGATGGTTCGGGTTATCCAAATAAACTAAAAGGTGAAGAAATACACATTTTTGGTCGTATCACAGCATTAGCAGATGTATTTGATGCTCTTGGAAGTGATAGGTGTTACAAAAAAGCCTGGGATTTAGAAAAGATACTAAATCTTTTTAAAGAAGAAAAAGGCAAACACTTTGACCCTAAATTAGTTGAGTTATTTTTAAATAACTTAGATAAATTCTTACTTATTCGCAATAAGTTTCAAGACATGGAGATTATATGAAAAATATATCTATAAAAACACGGGTATTGGCATTGCTAATTATTTCACTAATTACTTTAGCTGTAATAATTACTTTAATATCGGTTAGCGAGAGCAAAGAAGCTCTTATGAAAAAAAGCTATGATGCTTTAACATCAGCAAGAGATTCAAAGAATGAACAAATTCAAAGCTTTTTTACTGAAAGAATTGTCAACATCAATATTATGTCTAAGAATAAAGATGTAAAAATGTTAGTTGAAGACTTAATCTATGTTCATGAAGAACTTCAAGTTAAAAGTCATGAAGATTACCCAGTAACTAACCTATTAGCAAAAGAAAAAACTCATCCACACGAAAAATTCTTTCAAAATTATGCAAAAGACTATGGGTACTACGATATATTTATTCTCTGTGCTAAGCATGGTCATGTTATGTACACTCAATCAAAAGAGTCTGATTATGGTGCTAATGTAGGAAGTGGTAGTTTAAAAGATTCTGGACTTGGTGAAGTTTATAAGAAAGTTAAAGAGTTAAAACGAACTGTATTTGTAGATATGAAACCATATGCTCCATCTAACGATGCTCCAGTAATGTTTCTTGGTACTCCTATTATGATAAATGGTGAGATGAAAGCAATATTAGTATTTCAAATTTCCAATGCTGCTATTGATAAAATTATGGGGTTTAGAAAAGGTTATGGAGACTCTCAAGAGGATTACTTAGTAGGTCAAGATAAGCTAATGAGAAGTGATAGTTTTTTGGACCCCCAAGGTCACTCACTTAAAGCCTCATTTGCTAACCCATCTAATGGAAGTGTTAATACAGAGGCTAGTAAAAATGCTCTCTCCGGACAATCTGGTAGTAAAATAGTAATAGACTATAGTGGTAATCCTGTTCTCTCTTCATATGCACCTGTTAAGATAGGTCAAGACCTAAATTGGGCTATTCTGTCTGAGATAGATGAGGCAGAGGTTTTAATAGCTCCTAATGGTCTTAGAAATACTCTTATTATAGCTGTTCTCATTATTTTAGTGATTGCTATTACCATTGCTGTCTTCCTTGTATCAATAAGTATTATTAAACCATTAAATACATTTAAAGCAAAGATGCTTGAAATATCTTCTAACCATGACCTAATTCAAAGAGTAGATACGGATATTCCACAAGAGATTATGGAAATAGGGAAAAGTTTCAATATCCTACTGAACTCTTTGCAAGAGTTAATTTCAACTTCTAAAAATTCATCTACTGAAAATGCTTCAATCTCTCATGAACTCTCAACTACTGCAGTAGGTGTTGGAAATAATGTTGAAAATTCAGTAGTGATAGTTGAAGAAGCAACAGCACAAGCAAAATCAGTTCAAGATGAAATTATAAATGCAATATCTGATGCGCAAGGCTCAAAAGCAGATATTGTAAAAGCAAATGATAATTTAGGAGTTGCAAGAGATGATATTATCTCTTTAACATTTAAAGTTCAAGATACTGCACAAAAAGAAGCTGCCCTTTCTCAAAATATGATAACATTATCAAATGAAGCCAATGCAGTAAAAACAATATTAGTAGTTATTGGAGATATAGCAGACCAAACAAATCTTCTTGCATTAAACGCAGCTATTGAAGCTGCAAGAGCAGGTGAGCATGGTAGAGGATTCGCAGTTGTTGCTGATGAAGTGAGAAAGCTGGCTGAGAGAACTCAAAAAACACTCTCTGAAATAAATGCAACAATTAGTGTTGTTGTTCAGTCAATTGGCGATGCCTCTACTCAAATGAGTGCAAATTCAGATGAAATACAAGAACTAGCAAATATTACTCAAGGTGTTGAAGATAGGATTAATTCAACTGTCGAGATAGTTAATGAGGCTGTTGTTGCAAGTGATAGAACAATAAAAGATTTTGAAAACACTGGTAAAAATACAGGAGTGATTGTTGCTAAAGTAGAAGAGATTAATGAGCTATCATCTACAAATGCAAGAAATGTTGAAGAGATAGCTGCAGCGGCTGAACACTTAAATACTTTAACAAATGAACTAAACTCAAAACTTGAAACTTTCCGTACCTAAAAAAATTGTCCTTATAGGTGCCTCCACTGGAGGACCAGGACAAATTCAAAAAATAATTGATTCTCTACCAAAGCTTCAAGATATAACTATCGTAATTGCACAACATATGGTTGATGGATTTATGGATAGTTTTGCTAATAGATTTCAAGATATTAAGCATCTTAGTGTTAGTGTTGTCGAAAATAATCAATCTTTTGAAAATAATAATATATATATTTGTCAAGGTGAAACTCAATTAATTAATGAGAATTTTAGTAAAAAAGATACATCTTTAAATTCATATAATCCAAATATCAATATTTTATTTAATTCTTTTACTTCACTAGCAAAAGATACAAAAATCATATGTGTTATATTAACAGGGATTGGAGATGATGGAGTAGAAGCTTGTAAAAACTTGAGTAATAACGGTGCATTATGTATAACAGAGAGTAAAAAAAGTGCAATAGTTGATGGGATGCCGAGTCGAGCAAGATTATTAGTTCCAAATATTATAGTGCATGATATAGATAGAATAGTTCAAATTATAAGTGAGTTTTGTGAATAATGTTTAGCATTTTTAAGAAAAAAGAAAAATTAGTTGAAAATAAAATAATAGAATATAAAGAAGATTACAATGATATAGAACCAATATCAAAATATTTTCATAATGAGACAGGAATTACTTTTGATAAGCAAGTAAGTATCTTAAAAAGTAAGGTTAAGTCTTTTTGTAAACAAAGATATATACATTCATTTTCAAATCTTTTAGAAAGCATCAAAGAAAACAACTCATTAAAACAAGAGCTAATAGATTACTTAACAACCAATGAAACATATTTTTATAGAGAACTAAAGCAAATTATGGAGTTAGCAGAGCTTGTTAATAACTCTAGTGGTAAGATAAATATACTATGTGCCCCATCGGCAACTGGTGAAGAACCATACTCTATTGCTATAGCTTTATTAGAAGTAGGTGTCTCTTCTTCAAGGTTTAATATAGTTGGTATTGATATTAATTCAGATGCTATACTTAAAGCCAAAAAAGCAATCTATGGAGAGAGAAACATTAGAAACTTATCTGCTGAAATAATCTCTAAATATTTTACTCAAACAAATAATGAGTATGCTCTTAATCAGAGTGTTAAATCACTTGTATCTTTTAAAATAGCTAATCTTTTTGATAGTTCTTTTTCAAGCCTTGGTAAGTTCGATTTTGTATTTTCAAGAAATATGCTTATATACTTTGATAAAGAGACTAAATTAAAGGCTAAATCTATTTTAGAAAGTATGAGAAAAAACAATAACCATAAAGTGTTTTTTGGTCATGCTGATTTCTTTTAAAAATATTTTTTCCAATAAGAGTAGACGATTTTCAAGCACAGGAAGCATTTTAACAAATTATATTATGAAATGTTTAACTTATTCAACACTCAGATGGTATGGATTGTTTAGAAGATCCAGAAGAGTTCTTGGAGGAAGAAGAGGAAGAGTAAGAAAACTTACTATATCCATTTATTTATAAGCAGTTGAAAAATTTAGCTGCTTCCTCTTGGTCATCATCTAAGTCATCTTTATCAAAATCTTCATCATTCTCAAGTTTGTCTTTAACAATATTTTGACAGTATTCAAACATAACTTTCTCGGCATGTGGATTATCACTTAAAAAACCAAGACCACTGAACTGATAAGGTTCCTCTTGCTCGATACAAAGTATAGTTCCTTCGCATTTTTCTTCTAAAAGTTCAACTAAAGTTCTATATTGCACATTAAACTCTGTTATTTGCCAACCAATATCTTCCAGTTTTTTATTTGAGAACTCTGCAACACCATCTGCCGTTGTATCATCATAAGAAGCTCTTTGTGTATTGATAGATATGAGTTCTTGCCAGTTTGAAAATGCTTTTATAAGAACTCTATTTTTATCATCAACAACTTGATAATTTTTACCTAATACTTTAGTAAAATCTTCTACTATTTCAGGTTTACCCTGATAGATGAAAATTTCATTATCATTAAATGGCTCATTTACTATATTTCCATTAATATTTATACCAAAAAGCTTAGTAGAGTTGATAGCTTGAAGTAAAGATGACTTGTCTGCGATTATTATTTCTTTAAATAGATTAAATTTTTTCATGATTTTTCCTTTTTGTTGTTGACATTATAAAAGTTTTTGCTTTATTTAAGTATAATGCCGAAAATTATTTAAGCGTTTAAGCTTAAAATTATCAAGGAATAACAATGGCATTAAATGTTTATTATGACAAAGACACAAGTTTAGACCTAATCAAAAGCAAAAAAGTTGCAATGATTGGTTTCGGTTCTCAAGGACACGCACACGCAGAAAACTTAAGAGATTCTGGTGTTGAAGTATGTGTTGGACTTCGTAAGGGTGGTTCTTCGTGGGCTAAAGCTGAAGCTAAAAACTTTGAAGTTCTTACTATTGCTGAAGCTACTGCATGTTCTGATGTTGTAATGATTCTTCTTCCAGATGAAAATCAAGCTGAAATTTATGAAAATGAAATTGCTCCAAACTTAAAAGATGGTGCTACTATCGCTTTTGGACATGGTTTTAACATCCACTATGGTCGTGTTAATCCAGCAGCAAATATCAATGTTACTATGGTTGCTCCAAAAGCTCCTGGACATACTGTTCGTTCTGAATTTGTTCGTGGTGGTGGTATTCCAGATTTAATCGCTGTTGGTCAAAATCCTTCAGGAACTACTAAAGAGTTAGCTCTTTCTTATGCTTCTGCTATTGGTGGTGGTCGTACTGCAATCATTGAAACTACTTTTAAAGATGAAACTGAAACAGATTTATTTGGAGAGCAAGCAGTTCTTTGTGGTGGTGCAACTGCACTAGTTCAAGCTGGTTTTGAAACATTAACTGAAGCTGGTTATGCTCCTGAACTTGCATACTTTGAGTGTCTTCACGAACTTAAACTAATCGTTGATTTAATGTTTGAGGGTGGTATTGCTGATATGAGATACTCAATCTCTAACACTGCTGAGTATGGTGACTATGTTTCTGGTAAACGCGTTATCAATGCTGAATCAAAACAAGCAATGCGTGATATTCTTACTGAGATTCAAGATGGTAGATTTGCAAAAGACTTCATCCTTGAAGGTCAATCAGGTTACCCTCGTATGAATGCTGAGCGTTCAAATGACAAAGTTAAACTTATCACTCAAACTGGTAATAAACTTCGTGAAATGATGCCATGGATTGGTTCAAATAAAATCGTTAATCAAGATACAAACTAAAATAGCGACGCATTTATTGCGTCACTATCCTTCACTAAAAAAATAATCTTTTAATTTTCAGGATAATAATGTTTAGAAAAATTACTTCATTTATTATGCTTTTTTCTTTTATAATTATGGTTATAAGTGGTACTATGCTTTTTATATCCCCTTTTGGACGACTTTCAATGATGATACAATGGGAAGTTATGGGATTAAATAAGATGGATTATCAAGCCTTACATCTTACCTTTATGTTACTTTTTACAATTGCTGGGATAGTTCATATATTATATAATTGGAAGCCGATAAAAAATTATTTAAAAAACAGATCAAAAAAGATTGTGTTTTTTACAAAAGAGTTTGTAGTAGCTTCACTTATAACAATCGCACTATTTTTTGCAACAGTAAAACATATAGAACCATTAGAAAGCTTTGTAAAAATGAACAAAAGTTTTAACAACTACTGGGTAAAATCATTTAAGGAAAAAAGGATGAGAGAGATGAATCGTTAGGATTTATCTTTTAGTTTTTACAGTAGCTTCTGAACTCTAATTAAGGTAGAAAGTAAAATCGCATTTTTATCAACATTTGAACTTTTCATTTTTAATTCACTATCTAGCAATAATTCTTGAAGTTTATAATAAGTGTTTGGTTTAAACTTTAGTGACATTGCGGCTTTTTCATCAACTACAAATTTTGGTGCAGGGTATCCTAGTATCTCTAGGGCATTTGGTGTGCCGTTTACTCTTATGTAAATGTTAAACATATAAAGTTGTGTTAAGTAAGAGGTTATTGCTGTTATCACTCTTATTTCATCTTCTCCATGTTCTAAAATATTTGCTAAATCCTCTTTAAAATCTTTTTTATTTAAGAGTTTTTTTATTAAATCATCTATACTTATCTCAGCCAGTCCAAAAACTAAATTTTCTATATCTTTTGTTGTGATTTCTCTATCATAAACTCTAAATTTATCCATCTCATTACAAGCAAGGGCTACATCACCATTATGAATATTTAGAAGATGTGAAACTGAGTATTTATCTATGTTTACATTTTTTTCTCTTGCAACTTGAAGGACTATATTTTGTGCTTCATAATCTTTTGGATTGAAAAATCTAACACTTATAGTTGAAAATTTACTAAAAGTTTTTTTATTATTATAAGTTTTATGGTCACTTCCATAGTAGGCATAAATAAATACATTGTCAGAATTTTTTTCACAAAATTCTATTAAAGTATCTAACTCTTTTTTTGGAGCTTTTTTTTCACTTTTTATTATTAAAATATTTCTATCACCAAATAAAGAGGCTTGTGATAAATGAGCTTTTGCAGAGTTAAAATTATACTCATCATGGTAAAAAGAGAGTACAGAAGAATCTTCTATATTTGTTAACATCTTTGTGTACATATCTATAAGAAAATTAGACTC
>JAIOSY010000236.1 GCA_021107375.1 Sulfurimonas sp. | reverse complement strand
TATTGAGTAGTTTGACTATAACTAAATGTACATTTTATCTTATTAAAATGTGAAATAAACTTAGTTACTATATTATTATTAAATTCAGATTTTTAAGAACCCAAATACCATATATCTTTATTTTTAAGCAACTCTTTATTTTTTTGTTTTAATAATTTTTTCTGCTTCCATCTTTTTTGAAATTCTATTTCTTGTTGATTTCTATAAGCTACTTTTGATTTTATCTCTTCAACATTATTGTTTTTAATCATAATTTTTATTTCATTTAAAGATAAATCTTTATTTAAATTCTTTTTGTAACAACTATTAAATGTATGTTTTTTAAGTCTTTCACTTTCATATATTGAAGCCTTTATATTACAGTATTCAGTGATTTTCTTTTGTATTTTAGAGTTATTATTTTTCTTATTTTCTTTAGATACTTTTTGTTGAGTTACTTTATTTATTTTTTCTTTAGATACTTTTTGTTTAATCCAAGACATATCTTTTAAAGTATTTTTTGCTTCAGTATGACCTTGCTCAGCTGCTTTTATATGCCATTTTGATGCTTTATTTAAATTTTGTTTAACACCAATACCAGTTTGATAATATAGTGCTATTAAATACTGGGCTTCCATGTGACCTTGCTCAGCTGCTTTTTTAGCCCAATAAAACCCTTTTTTATCATCTTTCAAGTTACCAATATATTTTCTTGATAAATTATATTGTGCTTTAATATGCCCTTGTTCAGCTGCTTTTTCATACCATTTAACTGCCTCTTTTATATTAATAAGAACACCTTCACCTCGTTCATAAACAATACCTAAGCTGAATTGAGAACGAACATCCCCTTGATTAGCTGCTTTTGTATACCACTTTAGTGCTTCTTTATAATTTTTATTTACTCCTAAACCCTTTGAATACATTACTCCACTATTGTGTTGAGAATACATATCCCCTTGATTAGCTGCTTTTATGTACCACTCTACTGCTTCTTTATAATTTTGAGCTACACCTTTACCACTATAATATATATTTCCAAGCATATTTTGTGAAAAATGATAACCTTGATTAGCTGATTTTATATACCATTCAAAAGCTTTCTTATAATTTTTAGATATACCTTCACCATTATAATACATATTTCCAAGGTTATATTGTGACTTAGCCAAACCTTTATTAGCTGATTTTATATACCATTCAAAAGCTTTCTTATAATTTTTAGGTACGCCTTCTCCTAGGTTATATGAATAACCAATTTTATGAATAGCCTCTAGATTCCCTTTGTTAGCTTCCATCATCCAATACTTATTTGCAATTTGATAATTTCCCTTTGAATACTCCTTCTCAGCTTTTTGCAAATTACTATTACCGTATAAACTAATAAATACCAAAACAAATACAAAAATAATCTTCTTCATAATAAAACCTTTTTATATACACAGTTTAAATTATAATTGATTAAAAAATGATTAATTTATCCTTTTTGCCCTTTAAGTAATCCTGCTCTTTCTAAAGCAATAACTACTTTTTTATACTTATACTCTTTTTTACCATCTATCAATTTACAAGGTATATATCCTTTATTTACATAATAGCTGAGTGCCTGTTGAGTCATATCAAACTTATCATTTTTAATAAGCTTTCTATATAATCGTGCTTATGAAATTAGGTTTTACTCTTTTCTAAACCTTATCATCTTGAACCTCTCGCCTAAAAAGTTTGGCATGATAAGCATTTTAGCTTTTTCAAGTTCTTGTTTGTAAATTTTTTCATCTACCTTCTCTTTTAACATCTCTAAAAGTTCTAATATACCCATATCTATTAATGCTACCATTTGGGCTTTTAACTCTATAAACTTAACACCAGCATCTTCATAAGCATCTTTAACATGCTCAAAAGTTACATCATAAGTTATATCAGACTTTGCAAATAACTCTTCTCTTTTTATATCTTCATCGAAAAAAGGTATAACTTCATGCTTTTCATAAACTCTTATAGAAAAATCAGGTCTAGCTTGCATCTCACCATAGTCAAAACTCATAAATTCAAACTTCCCACATGCCAAAGCCATCTCTGAAGCAAACTCTTCATAACCCATAGCTATTTCACCTCTATCTTTATTATATTTTTTTGCTTTAGCTTTTACCCACTCATCATCTACATCAAACTCAACATTATGCCCATCAACTCTTGCTATTTTATCTTTATAGTAAAGTTCACAAGGAAATGCATCAAAAATCTCATTTGCTATAAAAAAAGCATTTTCACATTTCAGTTCACTCAAAGATTTATAATGAGTTAAATTTACAGCATCACCAAAAGAATCTGCAAAATAACTTTTTTGAAATCTTTGTAAATCATCAAATCTTTCAATAATTACAAATTTTAAACTAGTTAACAATTCAGGTCTTAAAGTATAAATAAACTCTATAACATCAGCTAAAAAGTAACCATGATGAGCGCCTATTTCACACACTACACCATCTTTTTCTAAAAATCCTTCATCAACTAAAGAGATAATA
>JAIOSY010000263.1 GCA_021107375.1 Sulfurimonas sp. | reverse complement strand
AACTTCTTGCAAAAGATACTTACTATGCAGATGAAGCAAATGAATTCAAACAAGATGGATATGAAGTTGTAAATTTAAGAGTTAATTATAAGTTTACTGAAAATTTAGAAATATTTGGAAGTATTGATAATCTTTTTGACACAACTTACTATGAATTTGTTAATGTTAGTTCTGCTTCTATTGACAAAACAATGGAAGATGCGACAATTAGAGTGTCACCAGGAAGAGAATATTATGTTGGTTTAAGAGCTAAATTTTAATAATTAAATAAGTAGGTAAATAGATGAACATAGAACTAATTAAAGATATTGTTGATTATGGTGTTATTGGACTTTTAGGAGTTATGAGTTTTATGGCTTTTTGGTTTTGGATTGAAAGAATTCTATTTTATAAGGGAATAGATGTAAAGAGTTTCGAAACAAAAGAAGAGCTGGAAATCGCTCTGACTAATAACATTAATATTATCTCAACATTTGGTTCTAATGCACCATATATTGGATTACTTGGAACTGTATTTGGGATAATTATAACTTTTTACTCTATGGGTCAAGGTGGCGAGTTAGATGCTAAGATGATTATGACATCTTTAGCTCTTGCTTTAAAAGCTACTGCGATGGGGCTTATCGTAGCTATTCCATCTATTGTTTTCTATAACCATTTAGCTAGAAGGATAGAAGTTATTTTAGCTAAATGGGATATAGAACAAAAGAGAAATTTTGCAGATTAAAAAGTTTGATACTATAAATGTAGTTCCATTTATAGATATTATGCTTGTACTTTTAGTTATTGTTTTGACTACAGCGACATTTGTAGCAAAGGGAATTATTCCTGTTGATCTTCCAAGTTCGCAGAGTGCAACAAAGCAAGATAATAAAAAGAACCTTACTATAACTATAAAAGAAAATGGTGAGATTTTATTTGATAAAATTGTAGTTTTAGAAAAAAATTTAGAAACTGAACTTTCAAAATATAAAGCTAATATGCCTATTCATATAAACTGTGATAAAAAAGCAAAATTTAATTCATTTATTATTCTTTTGGATATTTTAAAAGAGAAAGAATTTAAAAATCTTGGAATAATTACAAAAAAAGATTCATAAAAAAGAGAAAATAGTATGGAATTTACGGCTTTTACATCAATCTTTATAATTGGTCTTTCTTATGGAGCAACAGCATGTATGTTTTCATGTATGCCTTTTTTGAGCCCTTTACTTATAGGTAACTCAAATTCAACAAAACAAGCACTCGGTATTATTTTACCATTTAGTTTAGGAAGAATTTTTAGCTATACCCTTTTATCTATTATTGCCTATTTAAGTTCAGCTTGGGTAAAACAGATACTAGATGATAACACTTTTTTTAGTCTGATCCTTGGATTTAGTACCATTGGTATGGGTCTTTATTTACTATATAAAAGTTATAGACCGACAACTTCGTGTGTACATTCTATACCACTAATAAAAAAACCAAAATTAAATAAAATTGGTTTTTTTACTATTGGTGCAACAATGTCCATAAACCCATGTGCTCCAATAATGGCACTTTTAGCAGTAGCTGTAAATAGTAGCACTCTTTACAATGCGATAGGAGTAGGAATCTTCTTTGGTTTAGGGGCAGTTATATTTTCGATTATATTTTATGGCTTCATCGTCTCAAAAGTGATTAAAGGCTTAATGTCTGAGTTTTCATCTTACAAACTTTGGATTGAAAGAGTAGCTGCACTTCTATTAATAGTTGTAGGTGTCTTGGTTTTAAACGGTATATTAGTACTTTAAAAAAGGAAAACAATGGTGAATTTTATAAAGCGTGATAATGATGATATATATTCAAAACCAATTATGGGTTTTTTATTTAAAAATCAGAAATTCTTACTAACTCTAAAAATAGTAGTTTTAGCTCTATTTTTATATGCTCTTTATTTTGGTTTTGCACATACTGGTAAAGATAACACATTTACCTATGCATTATTTTGGGGAATTTTCTGGTCTCTATTTATGGTAGCTACTCTTCCAACATTTGGACGAATATTTTGTGGAATATGCCCACATGGATTTATGGGAAAATACATTACAAAATTTGGTCTAAAAAAGAAAATGCCAAAGTGGATGCAAAACAGATATATAGGATTGTTTTTACTTGTATTTGGTTGGTGGGGAATTTACTATATGTTTCCAGGTGTATATAGGACACCACTTGGAACAGCCACTCTTTTTACAGTTATGACTCTTATCTCATTTATGGTCTATTTTGTATATAGAGATATGAGTTACTGTAAATATATCTGTCCTATAGGTGTTCTTACAAGAGCTTATTCCAAATTATCATTTACATGGCTTGGAACATATAAAAGTGCTTGTAATGAGTGTAAAACATTTGAGTGTGCAACTGCTTGTCCACATGGCTTAAAACCATTTACATTTGATAGTAGAAACTCTATGACAGACTGTACTTTATGTATGGATTGTAGTGATGCATGTGAAGCAGTAAGTTTTAAATATAAAAAACCATCATTTTCACTATTTTCAAAGTTTCAAATTTTAAAAGCTGAAGTATGGGCATATATACTTATACTTGCTTCTATTCCTATTACAATGTCATTTCATCATGGAATTGGACGAAGTAATGCTGCTGATGATATGATATGGTCAAAAACAGCTGAATTTTTCAAAGGTTTTATGAGTTTTGGTTCTGTAGATCCTATTGGATTATTTGCTTTTCTATATGCGATGTTATTTACAATTTCAGCAGCTCTTATTGGTATGCTTATAGCCTCAAAAATTCTTCAAAAAGATTTTTCTAAAGTATTTTATGATTTAGGTTACTCTTATGCTCCACTATTTATTTTAGGTTCGCTTGCTCATTCTCTTGAAACATTTTTTATGAGAGGATATAAGCAGATTGTAGAAGGTTTTGCTCATGGTTTTGGATTTGATTTACATGTTCTTTCTTTAGCACAAAGAGGCGATAGCTGGTTACATGTATTTGGCTTATTAAAATGGGTGGCAATTACTTGGGCATTAATAATTTTATATAAAAGAATGAAACTTCTAGATGCTGATAAAATGAGAAAAATTATTGCGTATCCTTTTGCAGCCTCTTTGATTGTCTTTTTCTTAAGTGTAAATATGTATAGAGCTTATATTATAGACACTTATGGTAGAGCATCTGGTGATCATAGAAGTCATAAAGTTATGAAAAATTTCAACACTCATACAAAAGGAGTAGCAAAAAAAGTTACAGCTACAGATATTATTTATTTTACAGATAAAAATCCTGTAGCCAAAAAAAGTAGTGGTTGGAACGGTAGCTATATGCAAGGTGGTGCAAGAAGAGAAGTACCTTCTAAAAAAGTATGGCCTGTATTTAAGAATGAGTCAGATAAATTAAACTGTATTAGAGACATACATGCCAATCTATATTTACTTGATACAAATTTAGAAGTTACAAAAGTTAAGCAATCAAAAGGTAGAGGATGTAAATCAGTAAGCTTTAAGATGCCTAATAATGGTTATTATAATCTTTTTTATAGTGATAGTTTTGTGCAAAAGAATACTCTTTATACTTCTACTGCCAAGTATGAGTATATGAGATTTAATCATAGTAATGATGCTGTTTATGATGAACAAAAAATGTCAGCACACACTATAAAAGAGATTCCATTTGACATACTAAGACTAAGAGAAGATGGTGAAACTTTTTATCATCGTCTATATTCTGGTGATAATATACGAATTAAAGCTATTTTAAATTCTAAACCTATAGAGGGAGCAAGTATAAAACTCTCGACAGAAACAGGATGGTCAAAAACCATCAAAACTGGAAAAGATGGGATTGCAACTTTTATACTTTTAAAAGATTATTTTCCAGAGTGGAATAAGTTTGATAGAAGACATAAAAATAAATTTTTATTAACTGCAACTTATACCCAAAAGATTAAAGGTGAGTATTTATATGATGATTATGAAAAGATAAAACACACAGTTACATATCCATCTATGTACTACCCAAATAGTAGTGCTTATAAATCTTATGCTTATGGTCTTTTAGCAGCTGTTGTAACTATGCTACTATCAGGAGTTGCAATCTACTGGTACAGAAGAAGAAACTATCAACCATTTAAAGAGGTAAGATTTGATGAAAAAGATTAGAGACTTTATAAACAGAGCTGATATTAGTAAATTCCGTTTTTGGATACAGCTTTTTTTCTTTATTATATTTATATATGGAGGATATTTTTCTATTAACCTAGGAAATAGTATCCCTGTTTTTTCTTGTGGATATGATAAAGAAGTTGGTGGCATGTGCTATTTCCTTCCTTTGCAGCATCAATTGGCTCGTCCGTTAGATGTTCTTTTAAGTGCAGCAAGTATTTCGGTTGCTATAGGGTTTGTTACATTTTTACTGTGGTTTATTGTATTTAACAAAGCATGGTGTGGTTATGCTTGTCCACTAGGAACTATGCAAGATTGGTTAACAGGTTTAAGAAAAAGAGTTGGCATAAGCTATTCTACTTATACTCAACCTCAGTTTAATAAACTAAAAAAAATCAAATATATCTTATTAGCCCTTGTAATATTAGCACCTATTGGCGTTGGTTTAGGACTTCTTGGTGGTGAGTGGAGAACTGCATTTTGTGAAATTTGTCCAGGAAGAATGATAACACCTCTATTTGTTGGAGATACATCTCAATGGAGCTTAGACTTTTCAACAAAAAGTGCTGCGGTTTTAACAACAATAGGTCTTATATTTACAGGTTTATTTATAGTAGGTTCTTTTATTAAAAAAAGATTCTTTTGCTTTTTTTGTCCTATGAGTGCAATGCATTATATTTTTAGTGATGTAGCACTTTTAAAACTTAGAAAAGATGGAGATAAATGTACAAAGTGTGGTGATTGTTACAATGTCTGTGATATGCAGATAAAAGATATAGCCGATGATGTACAAAGTACAAATATTTTAAGAGATGATTGTATTTTTTGTATGAAATGTGTAGCTGCGTGTCCTGAAGATGATGTTTTATATGTAGATTTTATAAATTACCCTATATTTAAATCTACAAAAGGTGGTTTTACAAAAAGAATGCAAATGGATAGTTTGGAGAAAAAAGATGACTAGAAGAGTTAGAGAACATAAACTAGAAACTCCTAAAGAGAAACAAAATCGTCATAAGGCGATGGAAGCGATTAGTTTATTAGAGAAAATAAAGCATGACTTTAAAGAACCACCAAAAGCAATGGATTATTTTTATAACCTTTATGAAAAAGTACATTGTAATCATGTACCTTTACATGAAAATAAAGTAAAAGTTGGCACAATGTGTATTCAAGTTCCATCTGAAATAATTTATGCACTTGATGCAGTACCTCTAAGACTATGTAATGGTTTTTATACTGATGATGAGATAGGAAGTGACTTTCTTCCTTCTAAGTCATGTCCTCTTGTTAAGGCAACTATAGGTCAGTTTGTATCTGGAAATTTTTCTGATAAACCTGATCTAATTATATCT
>JAIOSY010000090.1 GCA_021107375.1 Sulfurimonas sp. | reverse complement strand
TGATGCAATATTTTGATGTTTTGATAGGAAGAGAACATGTTCAAAATCCAAAGCCACATGCCGAACCAATACTAAAAGCATTGGAGTTGTTAGATACGAAAAATAAAGAGATATGGATGATTGGTGATACAAAGTTAGATCTTATTTCGGCAAATGATGCTGGTGTAAACTCTATAGCTGTTTTAAGTGGATATGATGAGGCAGAAACATTAAAAGAATATAGTGAAATTGTGATGAATGATGTTCTTGAAGCTGTTGAATTTTTAAAAAATAGGAAGAAACAACACATTTAGATAAGTAAGCATATCAAGGGAAATAAATAAGCTATTTTTAAGTCCTAGTTTCATAGAATATGGCAGATTAGAATTGATAGAAAATTTTAAAATATTTCTTGAAAAAACTTAAGAAAAATTTATGCTAGAAATTAGATGGCATAGAAGTGCTGAACAAGGAGATGTAACAGGTGCAAAAGGTTTAGCTGATGTTATTTCGACAACTGGTAAGCATGTACAAGCTTTTGCATTTTATGGATCGGCTAAGCGTGGAGCTTCAATGACAGCTTATAATCGTGTTGATGATAAAGTTATTATGAATCATGAAAAATATATGGAACCGGATTTTGTTTTTGTAATCGATCCAGCTTTAGCTATTACTACAGATGTAACGATTAATGGCAAAGATACAACTAAGTATATTATTACTACACACTTAAGTACAGAAGAATTAGTCAAGATTCAACCAAAACTTGAAGGCAAAGAAGTTTATACATTAGATTGTATTACTATTGCAAATGAGACTATTGGTCGTCCTATTCCAAATACACCAATGCTTGGTGCATTTATGAAGATTTCTGGAATGTATGATATTGAATTCTTCAAAGAAAGTATGCAAAGAGTTCTTGCTAAATTACCACAAAAGATTGTTGATGCAAATATGGTTGCAATTCAACGAGCTTACGACGAAGTGAAATAAGGAGCTAATGATGGCAAATAAAGGATGGGATGAATTTGAAATCGGAGCTATGCTTCGTTCATTCGATGGTAAGATAGATGAATGTTCTGCATTTACACCACAAAGAGATCGTAATTATTCACAAAACAATTCTCATGTAGCGAGTGTTGCTGACTGGAGACTTATTAAGCCCGTGTTTAACAAAGACTACTGTATTGATTGTCAATTTTGTTGGATTTATTGTCCAGATGTTTCTATTATCTCTAGAGATAAGAAACTTATCGGTGTAGATATGGATCACTGTAAAGGTTGTGGTATTTGTGTTGAGGTTTGTCCTACAAATCCAAAATCACTTTTAATGTTCCCTGAACAAGCAGATGAAGAGACAGAGCTAGCAAATTGGCCTGCAAAAGATGAGGAGAAATAGATGGCATTTGATAAAATGGAATTAAGAGATATTGAAGTATGGGATGGTAATCATGCAGCTGCTCAAGCTTTAAGACAAGCTCAAGTTGATGTTCTTGCTGCTTACCCAATTACTCCATCAACTCCTATTGTTGAAGGTTATGCAAAATTTAAATCAGACAACTATGTTGAGGGTGAATTTGTAATGGTTGAGTCTGAACATGCTGCAATGTCAGGATGTATCGGTGCTGCTGCGGCTGGTGGTCGTGTTGCTACTGCTACATCTTCTCAAGGTCTTGCACTTATGGTTGAGACACTTTATCAAGCATCTGGTATGAGATTACCAATCGTTCTTAACATTGTAAATCGTGCTTTAGCTGCACCACTTAATGTAAATGGTGATCATTCAGATATGTATTTATGTCGTGATTCTGGTTGGATTCAGTTTGATGCATTTTCTCCACAAGAGGCTTATGATTTAAACTTTATAGCTTTTAAAGTTAGTGAAGATCATGATGTTAGACTTCCAGCAATTGTAAATCAAGATGGTTTTATAACTTCTCATACTGCTCAGGGTGTTCACACTATGGCTGATGATGATGCATATAACTTTGTTGGTGAATATAAACCAATGAATGATATGCTTGATTTTGAGAATCCTGTAACTCATGGTGTTCAAACTGAAGAAGATTGGCACTTTGAACATAAAGCTCGTCAACATAATGATATGATGACTAAAGTTTCTCCAAAAATTGAAGAAGCGTTTTCTGATTTTGAAAAACTTACAGGTCGTAAATATAATCAAGTTGAATGTTATGATATGGATGATGCTGATGTAGCAGTAGTTTGTATGGGTACTTCAGTTGAAACTGCTCGTGAAGTTGCAGGTGAGATGAGAGCTAAAGGTCTTAAAGCTGGTGTAGTTGGACTTCGTGTTGTTCGTCCATTCCCATTTGCTGAGATAGGAAATGTTCTTAAAGATATTAAAGCTGTAGCTGCACTTGATCGTTCAGCTCCAGGTGGTGCTGCTGGTGTGTTATTTAACGAGATTGCTGGTTCACTATTTAATACAGATTCAAAAATGCTACTTAGTGGTTATATTTATGGTCTTGGTGGTCGTGACTTATTAAAATCACACTTAGTTGATCTTTTCAATGAGCTTCAAGCAAATGCTGATGCTGGTAAAGTATTAACTCAACAACAACAGTTTATCGGTGTTCGTGGACCGAAACTAGCTTATTTATAGGAAATTAGTATGAGTGAAATGAAAAAAATTAAAAACTTAAAAGAGTTTTCAACATCGGCTGACCGTTTTGAGGGTGCAAACCTTTTATGCCCTGGTTGTGCTCACTCTATCATCGTTCGTGAAGTATTAAATGCTACAAATGATGATTTAGTTCTTGGAGCTTCTACTGGTTGTCTTGAAGTTTGTACTTCTGTTTATCCATATACATCTTGGGATGCTTCTTGGATTCATATTGGTTTTGAGAATAGCTCAACTGCAGTAGGTGGTGCTGAAGCAATGTATAAAGCATTGAAAACTAAAGGTCGCCTAAAGCAACCAGATCGTAATCCTAAGTTTGTAGCTTTTGGTGGAGATGGTTCATCTTACGATATTGGTTTCCAGTGGATTTCTGGTTGTATGGAAAGAAATCATGACATGATGTATATTGTTCTTGATAATGAAGTATATGCAAATACTGGTGGACAGCGTTCAAGCTCGACTCCTATCGGTTCATCTGCAACAACTTCACCAGCTGGTTCAATCTCTTATGGTGAGAAAAGAAATAAAAAAGATATGTTAGGAATCATGGGCGCACATAACATCCCATACGCAGCACAAGTTGCTCCAAATAAATGGAAAGATATGGTTAAAAAAATCCAAAGAGGTTTTGCAACTGAAGGTGCAGTATTTATTAATGCAGTTTCTCCTTGTACAACTGAGTGGAAATTTGACCCTAAAGATACTAT
The DNA here is from genome assembly GCA_021107375.1 of Sulfurimonas sp. Classification (GTDB taxonomy): domain Bacteria; phylum Campylobacterota; class Campylobacteria; order Campylobacterales; family Sulfurimonadaceae; genus Sulfurimonas. The sequence goes on along the minus strand of JAIOSY010000090.1, from coordinate 55 downwards.
GGCTCTTACTGACCTTTCAACTGATTCATTAGTGTTCCCACTATATGAGATTATT
>JAIOSY010000161.1 GCA_021107375.1 Sulfurimonas sp. | reverse complement strand
GGCATCATCAAAACACAACTACAAAAAGTTGATTTTAGAGTTAATCAAAAAAGAGGGTTTAGAACTTTTAACTTGGAGTAAAAAAGCCACTATATTAAAAGATAGAGTTAATTTTGTTCGCTATCATGGACATAATGAGTTTGAAGACTTTAGTGATAATAATCTACTTGAAACTTTAGAGAATTGGCTAGAACCATATTTAAATAATGTTAGCACCATAAAAGAGTTAGAAGATTTAGATATTTATTCTATTCTTTTAGGTTTATTAACATGGGAAAATCAACAACTGCTTGATTCACTAACTCCATTAAGTGTAAAAGTTCCAAGTGGCTCAAATATAGCCATAGATTACTCAGAGTATGAAAAACCAGCTATGAATGTAAAAGTACAAGAGATTTTCGGACTGCATGAATCACCAAAAGTTTTAAACAATACTCTAGCACTTAAGATGAATCTTTTAAGCCCTGCAATGAGACTTACTCAAACAACATACGATTTAAAAAGTTTTTGGGAAAATTCATACTCAGATGTTAGAAAAGATTTAAGAGATAAATACAAAAGACACTATTGGCCTGAAAACCCTTATGAAGCTGTTGCAACTGCTAAGACTAAAAAGCATATGATGAGTAAGGGATGATACCCTTAAATACTCACCTCTTTAATATCCGCGATTTTTAATATACTTTTATAGATTGAAGCTACTAAAGATTTTCTGTTGTTTTTAACAGCTTCATCTTCAGCATTTACCATTACGCTTTCAAAAAAACTATCAAGTTCTGGTTTTAGTCCTAAAAGTGCATCAAGCTCTAACTCATAGCTTTCATATCCACATGCCGTAACTTCATTGTATCTTTCATTTAAAGTTATCTCTGCTTCCTCTTGTAGTAGAGTTTCATTAACTCCTAGCCCTTTAGATAGGTCTATATCTTTAGTTATATTTGCAACTCTTTTAAAAGTTGAAGAGTACTCAGAAAAACCTTCAGAGTTTACAATGTTATTTAGTGCTTTAATTTTTTTACTAAGTGCTAAAAGTTCTCTCTCTCCTGAAGCTAAAACAGCTTCTATTACAGATGGATTTACACCTTTGAAATACTGTTTTACACGCTCTAAAAAGAAGCTTTCTAACTTTTGCATATCTATATTTTCATATCCTAAAGCCAACTCTTTTAATTTCTCTAAAACATCAAACTCAAAATTATGTTCTGCTGTAATTCGCACAAGTCCATTAACTGCACGACGAAGTGCAAATGGATCACGAGAACCAGTAGGAATTTGGTTTATGCTAAAAAGTGCAAGAAGAGTATCAAGTTTTAAACTCATAGCTACAATGGCACTTAACTTAGTAGATGGTAAATCACTATCTTCACCATCTGGTAAATACTGCTCAGTTATCGCAGTAGATACCTCTTGATTTTCTCCACCAGCTATTGCATAGTAACCACCCATAAGCCCTTGAAGCTCCGTAAACTCATAAACCATCTCACTCATCAAATCAGCTTTTGCTAAAGTTATAGCCTTGTTTAAATCATCTCTGCTGGCATGTGGAGTATAAGTATCAAAAAGAGTATTTGCGATTTTTGTTTCTCGCTTTATTTTATCTGCAACAGTTCCAAGCCCTTTAAAGAATGCAACTTTTTCAAGTCCAGCAGTACTAAGTCCATTTTTTAAGTCATTATCATAAAAGAAAAGTCCATCAGCCAAACGAGGGCGAAGAACTTTTTCATTTCCCTCTATCACTAAAGAGAAGTCATCAGTTAATGCGTTTGATACAACACAAAATTTATTAATAAGCTTTCCATCTTTAAAAACTGGAAAATATCTTTGATGCTCTTTCATTGAAGTGATAATAACCTCAGGAGGAAGTCTTAAAAATTCCTCATCAAACGAGCCTAAAAGTGCAGTTGGGTTTTCAGTTATCGCTACAATCTCTTCAAGTAACTCTTCATCAATTTCAATATCTACACTATTACTACTTTCTAATTCTTTAAATTGTTCTAAGATTTTTTCTCGTCTTTCATCTTGAAAAAGAATAACTCCACCAGCTTTTAAAGTATAAAAATAATCTTGAGTTCCAACAAGCTCTTTGGCTTCAAATGAATCTATTCTATGAGTATGTGTAATCATTTTTGATTTTACACCAAAAAGCTCCACATCTACTAACTCACTAGCAAACAAAACATTTACCCATCTAATAGGTCGAATAAAACTATCTTGACGCTCTCCCCATCTCATAGATTTTCCAAAATTAAGAGATTTTATCCAGCTATTTATAATATCATTTAAAAGATCAGTAGTTTTTTTACCTTTTATCTCTTTTTTAAAATAAAGTACCTCTTTACCAGATTTTGTTGCTGTAGTTATCTCTTGGAGTGAAACTCCACATTTTTTAGCAAACCCCTCAGCAGCTTTTGTTGGCTCACCATCTTTATATGCAACACTAAGTGGAGCACCAAATAACTCTTCAATACTATCTGACTGAGAACTTGGAAACTCTCTATGCCAAATAACTAAACGACGAGGAGTATAGTAAAATTCAAACTCACAAAGAAGAGAGTTTTTTTCTAAAATATCAGCATACTTTTTTTCAATATTTTTCAACTCTTTTAAAAGTGGAACTGCTGGAAGCTCTTCAACACCGATTTCGATTAATAGTGGTTTTAACATGTTTGGACTCTTTTATATTTAATTAACGCGATTCTACCTCTTTTTTTGTTAAAAGTTAATAAATTAAACTATTCTTAAACAAGATAAATATTATCCTCTTTATGTTTAACTAAAAGTTTTCCAAGTTACAATACCGCTATAAATTTTAAAAAAACAAAAGGATTCCACATGCCAAAGATTAACAAATATGTTGATATCGATACAGTAGAAAGAGAGGTAAAAAAAGACTTAATCGACCGTCACTCACCATTTATTACAGTTGAAGGTGAAGCTAAAGTTGGCGAGATGCTTAAAGTAAATGTTAAGATGGGTAAGGAGTTCACTCATCCAGATGATTTTGATCACTATATTGAAAGTATCACTCTTTTTAACGGTGAAACTAAACTAGCAATGACAACTTTTGTTCCAGGAACTCTTGGAAATGAAAAGTCACATGCAGAAGTAACTTTTAACATTCGCCCAATGGGTAAAAAACTTAAGTTAGTTGCTCATGGTTATTGTACTAAGCACGGAATTTGGGAATCAACAGCAGTTGAAGTAGCTGTAGCTCAGTAGTCATAAATCTCGTAATTAAGAGTTTTAAAACTCTTAATTATATTCTCTAAGTTCTAACGCATCCCCAATTTTAAAACAGTCTCATCCTCTACTCTATTATATGATGTATTTTTTGTCTCTTTTAAAATATCATATAAAACATTACAAACCATTCTAGGTGTGGATAATATATCAAAAGTATCTATCGCAACACAAGTAGTTGTATCATTAAAATGTTTATCAAGATAAAAAATGAGATTTTGTGCAGCTTTAACAGAATCAGATGGCGAAGTAAATGTAAAATTAATAAAGTAATGGTTTTCATCTATCTTAATAAAATAATCCGATATTCTAACAAATGAGCCTAACTCATCTAGACTCAATGGTTTTTCGTGATAAAGAAGAGCAAAAGCAGATTTAGACTTATACCTTTGAGAAATATAGTACGCTTTTTTTATCTCAACATTTACTCTATTAAAAATCTTATCTTTCATTTTTCACCTTAAAACTATAAATAAATAAATTAATTTGTCATATTCTACTCACTTTTATACAATAGAGCAAGATTAATTGATAAATTTATCCTAAAAGAACAACCATATAATTTAATAAAACAAATACTATTATTTTATAATTTTTAATTATAAAGTTGGAACAATAAATGCTTGTTATTTTAAATAAATAAAGTTGGAGATTTGTTTGATGCTAGATAACCATCTACTAAATACAAATAATTACACTATTAAGTTACTAGACGACATCTTGTATGTTATAGATAATCTTAAACTATTGAAAAAAAATGGTAATGTTGTTATACATATCATATCTTTTTCACACACTACAGAGCTTTATAAAAACCTTAAAAATAAACTAGAAAATTTAATTCCACATGCCGAAATCACTTTTTTAAAACATAATGATGAGATAAATACATTCTTAACTGTTTATAGCTTAAAAGAAGATATAACTCTTCAGGATTTTAATAATAAAATATTAAACAAATTATATGAAGACAACTTAGATAAAGATAATAATCTTAAAGAGTATAGAGATAGACTTTTTAGTA
>JAIOSY010000058.1 GCA_021107375.1 Sulfurimonas sp. | reverse complement strand
TTTTTCACTGTTCATAATAAAACCAACAGCAGGTTTTTTACCTGTCATATGAGCATAGTGAAGAGACTGCCCAATACCTTCAGCCCACTTCTTAGCAAAATCCACTTCAATTGCATACTCATCTGTTAAGCAATCAACTCTAGTTCTGTCTTGTAAAATATACTCCATCTCTCCAGCAAGCTTATCACACAAAAGTGTTTGATAGTACTTTTCATGGTATTTTTTTGTAGTTTGTGAACAACCAATAAATAGTAATGGAAAAATAAGCAATATTATTAATCTAATCATTATACTTTCTCTCTTATCTTTTTTAATTTATCCATGTAACTTGAAAAGGTTTCACGAAGAGTGCTATCAATATTTGAAAGCCACCTCGTTGTATCACTCCAAGATTTTTCCTCGTAATACTCTTCTAGCCATTCCATATCAGATTTTAATTCATCAAAGTCTGCTAACTTAGATTTAGAAGCAACTAGCTCATTTAGTTTCTCAATTACTTCATCTAATGCTGTTGTATTAACTTCATTAAGATGTCTTGTTGCTCGTATCTCTGTATTAGCATCCGTCATTAATTGACAAAGCTCTTTTACTGTTTGGTAGTTTAATTTCATAAGGTTAAGCCTTTAATTGAAGCTGTCTTATTTTTTCATTCAAGGCTTCTTCTTTTAACTCTTTTTGATATTGGTTATATTCACTTTCTAAGTCTGCAACAATTTCTCTTTTAACAGCGGCAATAGCAACGATAGCTTTCGGTGTATTTTTAATTGCACAACCAGTTACATTCAGAGTTAGTTTAGTTAGTGAAACACCAAAATTAAAGAGACTACCTACTACATGCATCTTTGTTTTTCTATCATTTATTATTGCATCAAAACAATTTTCAAGACTCTTTATTGTATTTTCAGCTTTAGTGATAAGAAAATCACAATCACTATTTTGAGTTTGTTCTATTATTGTTAAATCTTTCATCTCTAGTCCTTCATATATTTTTGCATTATTAAATCACTTTGTGTAAAGAGTCTTTCTTTAGCTAGGATTCGGTCTTTTTTCACATCTTGAGCTTTACAACTTTCATTGATTTCATCTTCTTTTGATTTAAAAGGATTAGTCGCAATATTAAATATTTTCAAAATACTAAAACCTATCAAACTTAACAGTGCAAGAATTGACACCCATTTAATTAATATGAGAATATAAACAGCTACACCAGTTGAAATGCTCATCAAATCATTTATAATAAAACTAACTAGCATCAATGCAACTAGATAAACAAATAGCATCACAAAACTTTTTTTTGCTTTTTTGTATAGCGAAGCTAATAATAAATATTTGAATGCCTTGAACATTTTAAACTCCTGTAAATAAAGATATTGCCATGGCGAAGGCAGTTCCAACACCGAAGCCTTTAATACCGTTTGTCATATCTTGAGTTTTAGCAGCCACTAAATTTTCAATATCTTCATCACTGACACTCTCTATATCAATACCTTTGTTCTCTAAATTCTGTTGAACCTCAGAGTATGCTTTTTCTCTTAGAAGTGACTCTAAACTCTTTTTACCGTCGTTGTATATCTTTTCTGCTTGATCAACCATCTCTTAATCCTTATATTCCAGTAACTAAACTAAATAAAATTCCGATACCAATACCCGTACCCACTTTTTTACTATCTGCTTTTAATATTTCTATCTCATCAGCAACTAAATCATTAAAAGCTGAATCTTCAAGTTGTTGATAGTCAATACCTTGTTCTTCAAGCTTTTTAATTATGTTTTTTTTTGCAAACTTATTGACTTCTATTTCAAAGTTCTTTTTAGTTTCATTAAATATTACTTGCCCCTTTGGATATGATAGTAACTATTGTGTTGTCTCTATAATTCTCAAAGCTAGATATAGCAAATGGTCTTGCATAGCTAGAAGGAACAATATCTTTTAATATTTTTTCTAAATACCTAACTGCGAAATCAACATCTATACATGTATATGAAGCTTTATTCATAAGTTGTTCTAAGAATCTATGCCCTACGTGAATTGAAACTTTCACCCGTTGTCCTTTTCTATTTAAGTATCCTAATTATAATAATTACTATGGTCGTATTTTGACCATAAGTATTTTAACTAGAATATCTTTTTGAATATTTTTGGTGCTTTGTATAATGATTTAAAATTAACAGAAGAGAATATCTTTTGAAGATTTGGAGGATAAAAATATAGATAGATACTAACAGTAAAACTACTAACCATTGCAATAGTTAATCCACCAAGTGTTCCAGAAAATAAAAATGACAATATGGATAAAACTGATATGTCAAAAATTAAGTCAGCCCATCTGTTTTGTTCAGCTTTAATTTTCAAGATTAAAAAGTTTGCCGCAGTTACCAATCCGATTATTATCAGTTCCATAATATAACTCCTTGATTTTAAGAAGTATATTATTGACTATGGTCATATTTAGTCTCTCTATATATTAATATAAAATTTTACAACCATTTAATCTTAAATTTTCAATCCAAGACTTCTGAGATATATTCAATACCAAGTTATCATTTTCACTAAGAGCAAGCCATTTTAATTTCTTTAGGTTTATGATATTTTTTGGAATTTTTGTAAGATTATTTCCAGATAAAAACAATCCTTCTAAATTTATTAACTTGCAAATACTAGATGGTATTTTTGAAAGTAAATTATCTGATAAAATGAGCCATTTTAAATTGTTGAGTTTTCCGAGGTCTTTCGGCAATGTAGTTAGTTTATTCTCTGATAAAATAAGTTCTTCTATATTTTTATAATTTAATATATTTGTACCTAGCTCACTTATATTTGCATTTGACAAATCACATTTATTTGATTGTATAAGCTCTAAAATTTTTTGATTATGTATTTCATTAATTGACACGGCAAGACTCCTTTATATATTTTTATAATTATAAAGGAGTTTATAGACAAATATTGTCTGAAGGATATTTATATGATATTATTTTCTTGTAGATTTTCTATGAGAAGAATAAGTGCTGTTGATAAGAAGTAAGCATCATCTTTTAGCATCTTAGCTGGGTTTTCAATATGATCGTGTGTACCAATATTTCCTATTGTTCTGATTGTATGTAAATGACTTTGTGCTTTTCTACTCAGTATCTTTTTTTCAAAGCTCAGGTATCTTATTTTATCATTTTGAGAAACTCTGCTTTCATCTTCTCCACCATTATTCATAAAGATTTTTGATGTGATAATTTCTGCTACTTTTCTAATTTTAAATATTACATAGTCAGGGTCAATTTCTATATTTTCTTTTAATCTCTGTGTACTGAGTGTGGGTTCCAATATAGTAGCATATTTAGCCAACTTTACATATATATCAACATGATAGTCTTTTATTTCTTTTCTTACTTCTACTACTTCTTCTTGTGTTATATATTTAACCTCAAATACTTTTTCATATCTTTTATGCTGACCTATATTCGTATCTTTTGTTGAAATTAATTCAGTATTAAAATTTTCATCAAAATACTTGTAAAATATATCTAGCCGACCATTTCTTTTTGCATTAATATTTGGACTAACACAAATAAAATAGTTATCACTTTGAATATTTTTAGATATTTTTTCTAAAAATATACTATCTAATTTGAAAAATTCTACATCTAGTATATTCGAAAATAAATGAAGCACTATATTATTATTGTTAAACTCTATATCACTTTGCTTTATGCAATCCAAGTCCTTATTGATAGCTTTAACTTTATGATTTTGTTGCTTAGTCACATCTATATGAAGTAAACCTCTACTTAGTGCTAATTTTGATGGTTCTATAAGAGTTATATTTTCTATGTCAATTTGTAAACTATGCTCTTTAATATATTCTAACAGTAATAAAGTAGCAAGTGCTTGACCACAACCCCAATCTATAATATTTATCTTGATATTATTTAGATTACCAATAATAGTTTCAAATGACTCATACAATTTTGCTTTATGCATAGCACCATACGAAACCATATACTTGTAAAGTAATTGTTCGTCATCAATGATTGTTATACCTTGATTTAATCTTATATGCAACTCACTAGGATCACCTATGCTTTTTATATAATCAAATGATACCTGCTTTATTTTAGTAAAGTTTACTTGATTAATAGTATATAGCTTTTTACTATAATTGCTTAATTCTATGCTAATATCAAAGATATCTTTATCAATAGTACAAGAACCTGTATTAATCTTATTTGCACTTATTTGAGTGTTTATTGAATCTATAATATTTAAGTAGTTAGATACAGTCACTTTATCTATTATATCTGCTATTAATGTGTCATTTAAAATATCATATTTTAATTTATTATTTAAAAAAAGATTTTTAAAACTATAAGCAAGATTACTGTTGTTTACTCTAGTAAATTGACTCATAGCAGTAAGATAATAGTTTAATATACTACTTACTGTTCTATACCTATACCCATTGTGGCTTTCTGATTCTAAGATTAATTCCAAAATATTATGAAAACTATTATGGTACTGTGTAGTTAAATCATTTATTTTTAAGTACAGGGTAGAAGCTTTTAATCTATATTTAACAGCAGATTCTGGTAGATATTCAAATATTATTTTAATAGCACCTATTAAGTTTGCTTGCTCAAGCTGTTCTGAAAGAAGTATTAAAAAAGCATTTATAATTTCACTATTATTATTAGTAACAAGTTTATAATCAAGCAAGTCATACAATAGTTCTTCAAAATCAAATTTTATTTTATTTAAATCACTTACATTTAAGTCTAAAAAATATGATTCTAAATCCATAAAATAACTTTCTAGGTATTTACTAAAATCTTTTTGATTTTGAAATTTTCCTATATCTTGTGAAAATATCTTTAAATCAAACATTATTTTTTATCCACTGCAAAAAGATCTAAAAGCTCATTTTGTTTAATTACACTTTGTATATCCTTTACTGCTTGTAAAAAATCTTCTTTTTTACAATAGAGTAAAAACTTTTCTCCATACATAGGTAATTTTATAATCTCTTTTAGATATTTTGCAGCATAACTAAATATATGGTGTTTACCAAATACTATATGTGCATCATAAGTTTCAAGTTTTTTAGAAACGATCTCTGTAAATACTCTTTTTCTGATTCTTATTTGTTCAATATCATAGTAACTAGTTCTCTCTATAGAGTACCAAGTTTTAAACTTATTATCTTCTGCCAGTTTTATTTCTTTTGGCTTGGATGGATACTCTAAATATTCAAATTCATACCCTTTTTGTTTCTTATTAAATGTATAGATATATATTGTCTCTATAGTAATATAGTCAAGTTTACTATCAAGTTTAAACTTCATATTAATTCTATCTTTTTTTAGAATCTTTTTAAAAAAATTATTATCTAGCTTTATCTCTTCATCAGCTCTGAGATTAGAATATCCATAATAAAGTCCTAAAAAAATAAGTGATAATTCTAGTTTGTCATATGGTAAAAGAGACTCTATATCAGCCTTAAAGCTATCTATTTTATTTGCATTTTTAATTCTAAAATAATAAACAAGAGCAATATAAAAATAAATCCCACTATCTACCAAAAGTAGTAATGTTTTTCTTGTATTATTATGTTCTAACAGCCCTAAAAAAATATTTTTCATCTCTTCATCTT
>JAIOSY010000180.1 GCA_021107375.1 Sulfurimonas sp. | reverse complement strand
GTAGCTGTTAAACCTAACTTGATAGCATCAAACTTTAAGAACAGTTGTCCGTAATAGTTATAAATACTTCTATGACTTTCATCAGCAATAATCAAATCAAAAAAGCCCTGCGATATATCAGTTTTTTTAAGTAAGCTCATCATAGTTTGATAAGTGGAAACATAAAGCCGTTTATCTTTCTCAAAACTTCCCGTTTCAATTCTCTCTCGTGATTGATTTGGTAAATGCTCTTTGAAGTTGTCCATAGCTTGACGGGCTAACTCTCTTCTATCTGCTAAGAATAAAACTCTTTTAATGAAACCTTGACGAAGTAAAATATCTACAAGAGATATAATTGTTCTCGTTTTTCCCGTCCCAGTAGCCATAACCCATAAAATACTTCTATGCTTATCTGTAAGTGTTTCAAGTGATTTAGTGATAGCATTTACTTGATAGTATCTTCCTGCTATATCTTTGTTAAGTAGTTCAGAAGATAGCTTTATATTATTGTCATTTCGTTTTTTATAAGTTTCTAAATCATCAAGTGAGTGATATGATAAAACTTTTCTAATTGGATAATTTTCTGTATCCCAAAACTCTATTTCAAGTCCATTAGTGATATAAACAAATGGTGCGAAGCCTTGCTTACTTTTAATTCTTCTAGCATAGTATTCAGCTTGTGTCTTGGCAGAACCAACGGCTTTATTTTCTCTTTTAGCTTCAACAATAGCAATAATCTGGTTCTTTTTATTGAGTAGAACATAATCAACATACCGTCTTGTTCTGTCAAAAAACTTTGGTAGGTCATCATCAAGTTCAATTTCATACTCTTCAACTACTTTCGTAATATCTTTAATATTCCACCCACACTTAATAAGCTCATCATCAATTAAATTTGTTCTTGTTTCTGCTTCATTCATTTTTAAAATTTATCCACTTTTAATAAAACCTATTTTAGCTAAATTTAATGAAAAAATCATACTTATTATAAGATTATATAAACTCTTTTGATAAAATCTTATTATGAATAATAAAGAAGAAATTGATATAGCAACTTATATGGCAAAAATACAAGCTAAAAAATATATAACCGTCAAAGAATTTGAAGAGATATACAGTGTTTCTAAAACCTCACAACAAAATTATAGAGGTCGGATTTATGACCCTTTACCTTACCATCAAAAAGTTTTCCGTGGAAAAATTCTTTACAATGTTCAAGAGGTGGAACAATGGTTTGAAAACCAATATAAATAGCTACTTATACATATGTAGTTAGTTTATATTTCAACTCTTTCTCGTTTAATGTTTCAAGTGAAATTTTCAACATTTCATTATCTTCATTTCCTGACATTAGCAATATTGATTGAATTAACTTTTCCTTTATATCATCTATTTCATTTTTTCCTGTTATGTCTTCCTTTACTAAATTCTTAAAACCCTTAAATAATTGATTTTGAAATACTGTTAAATCTTCTTTATAATCTAAGTGAGATAAGTTTAAATAATGCTCTGTAATATCTATTGATTTGTGGTCTAATAGCTTTTTAATCTTATATACACTTACTCCACCTATGGCTAAATTTGTTGCGACACTTCTTCTTATAGTGTGAAAATTTACCATATTGTCTCTCTCTAAATTGATTTTTCTATTTATACCTTGATTAAATAATCTATTCATTATATTAAAAACTTCTCTTGGTATAAATGTAAGTGGATTATTTTTTCCAACTTTTTGTCTTGTATAATCAGTATTAGCTTGTAATAAATAATCATCATCATTGTAAAATTTCAATTTTTTCTTAAACCATTCAATTGCGTCATCATTAATAGGAATTTTATATTTTTTACTTTTTGCTTTGTGGTTAATTAAAGTTATAGTTTGATTTTTTAAATCTATATCTTTTTTTTGAATTGTTAATACAGAGGAAGACCTTGAAGCAGTTATCACTCCCAAATATACTGCTGTATATATATTATAATTGGGTCTTCTAAATCTCTTATAGGGCTTTCTTCCATCTTTTGATATAATCTCAACCTCTTGGGGCTTATTCCATTTTTTACATTCTTTTAATAATAATTCAATCTCATCCGCACTTAAAACCCTTGTTCTTTGTCTTTTATCATTTTTAATATCTATCTTATCAAATACATTTTCGCCTTTAATATAATCATTCCTAATCATTGAGTTTATAGCAGTTCTCATAAAGACCATAATATTGTATTTTGTTTTTAAGGCAAGACTTTGATTTAACTCTTTTTCTAAGTAGTTGTTGATTTTTCTTCTTGTGATGTCTTTAAACTTCATATCTCCAAGACTTGAATATCTTACATTCTTGTTATACTGTAATATTCTCCTCTTGACACCATACAGCTTTTTTTTGACAACCGCATTATTGTTAAACTCATCATCGCTAACACCTGCGTATAGCTCTTTTAGCTCTCTAACTTTTCTATCGTAAAATCTTTGATGATGTATATCTATTATTTCATTCAATGTAAAATGTTCTACATTCAATGTCTCATCAATGTTTGTATTATCTTCTTCAAGAATAAGTTTTGATGTCTCTCCCTTCAAAATATCATCTGTGATACTTACAGCATATTTTAAGTTGCCAGTATTATTTTCTTTACAAGAGTATATTTTTTTTCTTTTTGATTGCTTTGTAGTTTTATCTTTGTAGGAGTAGTAGTAAGTTATACCTTTTTTATTTTCTCGATAATAATAGCCCGATATATCTGTTTTAATTAGATTCATCTAAATTCCTTTAAAATACACCTAAATACTACCATTTATATACTTAAATATATACAACTTAAATAAATATAATATACAACTATTTACAAGATGACAATTAATAAACATACCTTAAATAGGTATTTAATAGATATTAAAACTACTCCAATTCTAATGACATTAAAAACATATCTTCGCCATCAATAATGTTAATCTCGATACTTTGGCATGTAGGGCATAGATACTCATTCTTTTCTAACTCTTGAGTATTCCCACATGCCAAACATTCAATCTTTACTTTTTGAATATTCATAACAAATTCACAACCATCACAAATACTCTCCTCTTTAAAAATCTCAAATGC
>JAIOSY010000130.1 GCA_021107375.1 Sulfurimonas sp. | reverse complement strand
TGATATATATCTTGATTCCAAAGAGATAGATATTTTTGGTAGTGGAAAAGCAAACTTTATTGATGATACTGTGGATTTAGAATTAAATTTAAAAAGTGATTTAGGTAGTAAAATTTCAAAAATACCACTGGTTGGTTATTTATTAATGGATAAAGATTCTATATCAACTACACTAAGTATTACAGGAAAACTTAGTGATCCTGATATTAAATCTTTAATAGCTAAAGATATTGTTGTTGTTCCACTTAATATATTAAAAAGAACAATAACTCTTCCATTTAAGTTATTTGAAAATAAGGACAAAAAGAAATAATTTTTAAAAGAACTGAATATTTTATAATACAATTAATAAGCTTTTTAATCTCTCTTTTGTATAATCTCTTAAATTTTAAAGTAAAGATATAAAGTGAATAAAAGATTAGCAGTAGCATTTACAGGACCATCAAACAGTGGTAAAACAACTTTGATATTAAAAGTTGCTAGAAAACTTATAAATGAGCATAAAAAAGAGGTTGCAATAATCAAGCATGATCCAGGTGATAAGGCTAGATTTGATGTAGTTGGAAAAGATAGTTATAAGTTTAGTGATACTGGTGCAGAGGTTATTGTTACTTCACCTAATCGTACAACGTACTTTTCTAAAAAAAATAAAGATTTAGATGAGATGATTAGGCTTTTTGATAAGTTTGATATTTTACTTGTTGAAGGTCTTAAAAATTTACCATTACCTCGTATAAGTATTTTTAGAGAATCACTAGACAGTGACTATTTTCCATATATGGATGCATTAGCGATAGACGATACGGTGAATGTACACAATTATGATATACCAAATGGTATTGATATATTAGATTTAAACAATCCAGATGATGTTATTTCATGGATATTAAAAAATGCAAAGGAAGTATAGATGAGAGATATATTTGATGCAATTGCTAAAAGTGCAATAAGAATTAAAGATGCGATAGATGTTAAGGATATAGGATATTCTCAACAAGAAAATAGCTCTGGAGAGACTCAACTTCAGTTAGATATTCAGTGTGATATGATTATTGAAGAGGAATTTTCAAGAGTATCATCTATTCATACGATTGCGAGTGAAGAGAAAGAGCATGAAGAACTTATGCATGAAGATGGTAAATATTTTATCGCTTATGACCCTCTTGATGGTTCATCTTTAGTTGATGTAAACCTTAGTGTCGGATCTATTTTTGGGATTTATGAGAATAAATTTGGAGCAGCTCACATGGTAGCTTCTTGTTATGTTGTTTATGGTCCAAGAGTTGAGTTGGTTTTTGCCCAAAATAAAACAAAGCTTTATCTTCTTCAAGCAGGTGAATTTGAGTTTGTTAAAGAGATTCGTTTAAATGAAAAAGGTAAGCTAAATGCACCAGGGGGAACTCAGCAAAACTGGGCACCCTACCATAAAGAGATGGTAGATGGCTTATTTGCAGAGGGTTATCGTCTTAGATACTCAGGTGGGATGGTTCCAGACTTACACCAGATACTTCTTAAAGGTGGTGGATTATTTTCATACCCTGGAACTTCTGATAAGCCAGAAGGCAAACTTAGAAGACTTTTTGAGGTATTTCCTTTTGCATTTATCTATGAAAAATCTGGTGGTGGTGCGATAGATGGTAAAAATGACTTAATGAGTTTAGGTCATGCACATATTCACGATACTGCGATTTGTTTCTTTGGTTCAAACTACGAAATCGCTAGAGTAAAAGAAGTTTATGCAAGACACATCTAGTCCTAAAATGGATAAGTTTGAGATTCATCTTGATGAGATGATTGTTAAACTTCAAGAGTGTCAACAACAAAAAGGTTTAAAAAGTTGTAGTGATTGCGAATACTATTTAGCTTGTGAACTTAGAACTGAGTACATAAAGTCAGTTTACAACAGTATGTCAAAAGGCGATACTGGAGGATTTGAATTTTAGTAACTAGATTAAATTAAGGAAAAATACTTTGAGTAATAAATATATAACAACACCTATCTATTATGTAAATGGCGAGGCTCATATTGGGCATGCTTATACGACTTTTATTGCAGATACTGTAGCTAGATATGAGAGATTAAAAGGTAATGATACTTACTTTTTAACCGGAACTGATGAACATGGTCAAAAGATAGAAGAATCAGCTCAAAAAAACAATAAACCTACTCAAGAGTTTGCAAATGAGATAAGTGCTTCGTTTAAAAATCTTTGGGATGAGTTTGAGATTAGTTATAATCAGTTTATCAGAACAACAGATGAAGATCATAAAAAAGGTGTTCAAAAAGCTTTTGAGACTATGTATGCTAAAGGTGATATATATAAAGATTTTTATGAGGGTCACTATTGTGTGAGTTGTGAAACATTTTTTCCTGAGACTCAACTTGTTGATGGTGAGTTTTGCCCTGATTGTGGAAGAACTACAAGTATTGTAAAAGAGGAGAGTTACTTCTTTAAACTTTCAAAATATGAAGATAGACTTTTAAAACTGTATGAAGAAAACCCTGACTTTATTTTACCTCGCTCTCGTGCTAATGAAGTTATAAACTTCGTAAAAGGTGGACTTCGTGACTTATCTGTTACTCGTACATCATTTACTTGGGGTGTGAAAATGCCTGAGAGTTTAAATGATGACAAGCATGTTATGTATGTTTGGCTTGATGCTCTTATGAACTATATTACAGCTCTTGGCTATGGTAAAGATGATGCTAACATGAACTACTGGCCAGCAAGCACTCACTTTGTTGGTAAAGATATCCTTCGTTTTCATGCTATCTATTGGCCAGCATTTTTAATGAGTCTTGATATGCCTCTTCCTAAGCATATTGGTGCACATGGTTGGTGGACAAGAGATGGTGAGAAAATGAGTAAATCTAAAGGTAATGTTATCGCTCCAAAAGAGGTTGCAGATGCTTATGGTGTTGAAAACCTAAGATACTTCATGCTTCGTGAAGTTCCTTTTGGTCAAGATGGTGATTTTTCACAAAGAGCACTTATAGATAGAATCAACTCTGAACTTAGTAATGATTTGGGTAATCTTCTTAACCGTATTATAGGTATGAGTGGAAAGTATTCTGATTTTGAGATAGATTCTAAAGATGTGCAAAAGTACCATTCAAAAGAGTTAGATGCAATGAATAAAGCACTTGAAAATCTTGATGCTTACATGGAAAATTTACAAACACATAAATATTTAGAAGAACTTTGGAAACTTTTTGCTATTGGAAATGGTGCTATTACAGGTTATGAGCCTTGGGCAAAAATGAAAGAGGGTAAAGTTGATGAGGCTTTAGCTACTGTTGCACTTGTTGCTAATATTTTAGCAAAAGCTTCGATTATGTTAAGTCCAGTTATGCCTAAAACGACAAATATTATTGCCGATGCACTTAGTTTTGAGATAAATAATGAAAGCTACAAAAACCTAGTTCTAGGAAAAAACTTACTGAAATTATTTAATATTAAGAAAGTTCCACCACTTTTTCCTCGTGTTGAAGAGCCTTTAATGGAAGAAGCACCAGTTGCTCAAC
>JAIOSY010000217.1 GCA_021107375.1 Sulfurimonas sp. | reverse complement strand
ATTTTGATTTTGATTTTTTGCTTTAACCTCTATAGAAAATAAACTATATTTTTTATCTTCAAACTTAATATGCTCTCCAACTCTAAAAAATATTTTAGTAGTTATCTCTTCATTCTCCCAAAAACATGAATATGCTTTGTTTAATATTTTAATAAAGTTATTTGAATTAATAATAACCTCTGGAATAGTAGGATCAAACTCTTTTATAAATTTAATATCTGAACTTATTGAGTTTGTTGAGATACATAAATCAACAAGAGTATATATATTTGTTAGTTCACCAGTAGGCTTTGGTTTATTGATTTTAAATGATGGAGTTTGGTATAGTTTTATACCTATCTCATCTTCAGTTGCATATCCAACTGTCAGACCAAAAAATTTGTATCTTCCAAATTCTAGTTCTAAAAATGTAGTTTTAAACCCAAATGTAATATTTGCATAAGCAGAAGCTAATTCAAATAGTTCTGAGGTTTGTACAACTCCTAAAAGGAATTGTGCTTCTGAATTTAGAGAAATTACTTTTCCATTTGAACTAAACAATACAAAAGGGTTATAATCATACTCAATCCATTGTTGTTCAAATGTCATAATATTTTTTTATTCTTCTATATAGTTTTTAAGTTTACGACCAACTTTAGGGTGTTTAAGTTTTTTAATCGCACTTGATTCGATTTGACGAACTCTTTCACGAGTTACACTTAACTCTTTACCAATCTCTTCTAGTGTTCTATCTGATTCATCATCCATAATTCCAAAACGAAGTTTTATAACAGCTTTTTCTCTTTCATTTAGTTGCTCTAGTACATTTTCTATTTGAACTCTAAGGTCATCTTTTAAGATAGCATCTGATGGAGATACTGATGTTTTATCTTCTATAAAGTCACCAAATCGACCATCATCTTCACTACCAATAGGAGCTTCAAGAGATATAGGCTCTTTTGTGATTTTGATAACATTTTTAACTTTTTCAACAGAAAGACCAACTTCCTCTGCGATTAAATCAACATCTGGCTCTTTACCATGCTCTTGTAGGTGTTTACGCATGATTTTATTAATACGGTTGATTGTTTCAATCATATGAATAGGGATACGGATAGTTCTAGCTTGATCAGCAATAGCACGAGATATAGCTTGACGAATCCACCAAGTAGCATAAGTTGAGAACTTATAACCTTTTTGATATTCAAATTTATCAACAGCTTTCATAAGCCCGATATTTCCCTCGAGAATAAGGCCAAGGAAAGGTAATCCACGATTAGTATATCTTTTTGCAATAGAAACAACTAATCTAAGATTTGATTTTGCCATTTTTGTTTTAGAGATTTCAGATATATTTTTTCGACGCTTAATTTGTTCTAAAATATCAGCTAATTTATCAGGTTCCATATCAAAACTGTTTTTTGAAGCCTCTTTTGTTTGAACAAGTTTTTTAATCTCCATGTATGTAGAAACCATTGTAGCTTCTGGAACCATACCTGCAATATCTTCTTTGTTTAGTTCTTGGATTTTATCTACTAAAACTTTATGGTTAGCTTTTAGAGTTGCATTAAAAAGAGGTAGTTTATATTCTAATCTTTTTAACTCTTTATCGTATCCATCATCACTTCTAAGTGCAGTTTCCATCGCTTTAACAAGTTCATTGATTAGTTTAGATGTTGGTCCAAGATCAAGAAGTTTTTCTTTTAAAACAGATTTTTTAAATGTAATACTGAGATAATAGTGGATAATCTCTTCTGTTACCTCTCCATCTATATCTTCAGGCATTTTTTCAGTAAGTTTAAGCCACTCTTTTTTAGCTTTTTCTAGTGCTTTAAAGCTAAAAGTTACTTTTTCAACTCTACTTTTATCATCATTATTTGAAGTTGTTTTTTCTTCACTAGAATCATCATCATCTTTTTCATCTTCAAAACTTCTAAATAACTCTTTAACTCTTCTTTCACGGTTAATCAAAGGTTCTTTATAGTCTAAAATGAAATTTATAAGATAAGGAACAGAACAGATAGCATCGATAATAATACTCTCTCCACCCTCAATTTTCTTAGATATTTCAATCTCTTCTTCTTTAGTAAGTAGAGGAATTTGACCCATTTCACGAAGATACATACGAACAGGAGAGTCTGAGCGAGACCACTCTAATAGCTCATGTTCTTTTAAGATGTCAAATTTATCTGACTCATTGTTTTCAAGCATCTTTCTTTGTGCATTTCTTCTAGCTTCTGCTTCTTTATCATTAAGTTTTTTAGCATGTTCTGAAGATGTATATAGACAAGTTTTATGTTTTGTAGCAAGCTTAAAAATATTTTTAGCTTGTGCAGCTGTTGGCTGTTTTTCAAAAAGTTCGATTAAAGATTCATAAGTAGCACAATCTTTTGATTTGTGTTCACTAAAAAAAGTGTCTATGGCTTTGTTGAGTTCTTTTGCTGTCATATTGGATTTTGCTCCGATAGTTTTTAAGTTTTTTTAAAGAATGGATTATACCCAAATATTATTAAAAATAGCTTTTTTTATAAAAATAATTTTTTGGAACACACTTTGCTACACTAAGATTAAATATCTTAAAAGGTGACTTATGCAAACTGGATACTATAATGCAGCAGCAGGAATGGTGGCTCAATTTAATAGACTTGATACTATCTCTAATAATCTTGCAAATGTTAATACGGTTGGTTTTAAAGAAGATAATCTTGTTGTTGGTGATTTTATGAGAATTTTCAAAGAGGCTAGAGATGAACTTCCTAATGAAAATCACTCTGAGGCAGGAGCTCAATTTTTAAATAGAGCTATGACTAAAGCACCACAAATAGTTGATGCATATACTAAGCACTCAGTAGGAACTATGCAAAAAACAGGAAATACTATGGATTTAGCTCTTTGTGAAGAGGGCTTATTTTTTGCTGTTAAAACACCTCAAGGGATTAGACTTACAAGAGATGGCTCTTTTACTACAAATGATGAGGGTACTTTAATCACAAAACAAGGATATGAAGTTTTATCTGAAGATTATTTAAGTGGTGATGGTAAAATCTCTTTTAACGATAATGATAGCATTATAGAGTTTGATAAAAATGGTCAAATTTATACTAATTTACCAAATAGTGTAAAACTAACAGAGTCATCAAAACTTTTTATAGCACAACCAGATAATATTAATATGTTAAAAAAAGAGGGGGATAATCTTTATATATATGACGATATTTCTCAACTGAAAAATATTGACCAGAGTAATGCAGTTAGACAAGGATTTGTTGAAAAAAGTAATGTAAATGCTGTAAAAATGATGACTCAGATGATAGAAACTAATCGTTTAGTAGGGATGTATCAAAAAGTGATGAGTTCTCAAATGGATGATATGAATAATGAAGCAATTAACAAAATAGCTAAAAAAGCTTAGAAAAAGGATTTAAAATGATGCAATCACTTTATACTGCCTCAACAGGGCTGTTGGGAATGCAGACACAGATAGATACAACAGCAAATAATATTGCCAATGTTAATACTATAGGCTTTAAAAAATCTCGTGCAGAGTTTGCTGACCTTATGTATCATGTAATGGAGTATGCTGGAACATCAACAAGTGATACAACTAAAAGTCCTACTGGTATAGAGGTTGGACTTGGTGTTAGACCAACAGCAATAAATAAAATATTTTCAGAGGGTTCGTTAAAACAAACTGATAATGAACTTGATATTGCTATTACAGGTAAGGGTTTCTTTAAAATGGAACTACCAGATGGAAGTGAAGTATATTCAAGAAATGGTGCATTTAAGATAGATGATAATGGTACTATGGTAAATAGTGATGGATATAAACTTACTCCAGAAGTTGTAATTCCACCAGATGTGACAAATGTAAGTATCGGTACTGATGGAACTGTTACAGTTGTTCAACCTGGAGCAACTGAAGCGATACAAATTGGTCAAATAAATACAACAAATTTTATAAATCCAGCTGGTCTTCACTCTATGGGAGATAACCTTTTTGTTGAAACAGATAGTTCAGGTCAAGCAGTTGAAGGAACTCCTGGTCTTGATGGTCTTGGAGTTTTAAGACAGGGTTTTGTTGAACTTAGTAATGTTGAACTTGTTGTTGAACTTACAGATCTTATTACAGGTCAAAGAGCTTATGATTCTAACTCAAAAGTAATTACAACAAGTGATGAAATGCTACAAACTGTAAATAATCTAAAAAGATAATAACCTCCTGAAATCAGCTTGATACTAAACCATATTAAGCTGATTATAACCAATCTGACATCTCTTTATGATAAGATTCTCTTATGAAAAATAAAAAAGTTTTAATTATGTGTACTGGTAATAGTTGCAGAAGTATTATCGGTGAAGCACTTGTAAATTCACTCGAGTATATCGAAGCTTTTAGTTGTGGTGTCGCACCATCTGGTAAAGTAAATCCACATGCCAAAAAGGTTTTACAAGATTATGGCATGTGGGATGATAAATACTACTCAAAATATTTAGATGAAGTGATAGATATAGACTTTGACTTAGTTGTAACAGTATGTTCACATGCAAATGAAACCTGTCCAATATTCCCATATGCCGTAAAGAAAATTCATGTAGGATTTGAAGATCCAGATGGAAAAGAGTTTGAGGCATTTATAGATACTTATAAAGAGATAGAAGAT
>JAIOSY010000165.1 GCA_021107375.1 Sulfurimonas sp. | reverse complement strand
TAAAGCCCCAAATCCCGTTGGGGCTAAATATCTTCAAAAAAATATCAATTTGTCATATTTTTATGTTTTTTCAAAATTTTAGGTTATATTTTTACTCTTAGGAGTAATTATGAGAGATTTTCATGCTATTTTAAAAGAGTTAAAACTTTATTTGGCAGATAGTAAAAATATAAAAGTTTATGACAAGGATGTTGCAACTGCTCTTGGTATATCGCAGATGAATTTTGCTACGATAAAGAGGAGAAATACAACCCCTTATGAAAATATATTAAAGTTTTGTCAAAAAGAGGGAATCTGTTGTAGTGATCTTTTTTTTACTAAACCTTAGCCTGGACAGTTCTTTTTGTTGCTTCAAATAGTTCTGTTGCTCTTTGAACTATAGGTTCATTTAGTATCTCTGCACCATTGATCTCTTTTACTGTTTCATTGTTGGTTGGAGAATTTGTAACACAGCTAGAACCTTCGCCTATCTCTATATCTTCTATCATTGAAGCACTCTGAGGTTCGTTTATTATAGGTTGTTCTATAATAGCTTTAGAACAAGGTAAACCTTTGATTTTAGTTTCAAAACCATAAATCTCTCTTACAAGTTGTTTAATAGCAGAATATCCATGTTTTAGAGCTTTTTTTCCATCTGAATCTGCACAACTTTCCCATGTTAAGAGATTGTTTTCATATGATATAAAAGTGATAGTTTTTTCAAAAATTTCACCTAATTCATAGCTTCTATCTTTGATTTTTGAGATTAAATTTTGGAACTCTTTATTTTCATTTGAAGTATTTAACAGAGGTTTTATCTCTTTTTGAGATTCTGTTGTAATCTCTTTGGCATGTGGAGTGTTTTGAATAGATGATTTTATCTCGGATAATGGAACTTCACTTTCATGAGTCATTTTGATAGATGGTCTTTGAATCTCTTTTTGCATTGACTCAATCATTTGATCTATCTCTTTTATGCGAAGAGCTTCCATCATTTTGAAAAAGATTAGTGAAAGGACAAAAGAACCATCTGCATTTATGTTAAAAAGATATTTTGCATCACTTAGGATTCTAAAAAATCTATCTAAAACTAAAGTTGAAAAAAGAGCATCTTGATTGTACATTTTATCTTTTAAATAAGCGATAAGTTCATCTACTACCATCTCAGCTTCATAATCTTCAAGAGTTTTTGTATATTCAACTATTTTTGCATAATCTTTGGCAAAAATAGAGTCAAAAATATTAGTTATAAATTTAGGGTCTACTAAACCTAACATATCTGTAACAGTGTTTACATCAACATGATTTTTAGAATAGATTATTGCTTGGTCAAGTAGAGTTAAAGTGTCTCTTAAGCTTCCACTTCCACTTCTTGCTAAAATCTCTAAAGCATCTGTTTCATATTCAACTTTTTCAAGTTGAAGTATATGTGCTAGATGGTCTATGATTTTGTTTGTTGCAATTGATTTAAATCTAAAATGCTGAGTACGACTTAAGATGGTTGCTGGAAGTTTTAGAGGGTCTGTTGTTGCTAAGATAAACTTTACATATTCAGGTGGTTCTTCAAGAGTTTTTAAAAGAGCATTGAATGCTGGAGCTGTTAGCATGTGGACTTCATCTATAATAAAGATTTTAAATCTTGCTACTGCTGGTCTGTATTTTGTTTGTTCAACTAAGTCTCTAATATCGTCTATACCACGATTAGAAGCACCATCCATCTCAATTATATCCATATGACGATTTTCTATAGCCATAATACAGTTTTCACATACTCCACAAGGTTGATGGCTCATCCCCTCTTCACAGATTAAAGCTTTTGCAAAAATACGAGCAGTTGAAGTTTTTCCACTTCCTCGAAGTCCAGAAAATAGGTAAGCATGAGAGAGTCTATTTGAATCAAGAGAGAGTGAAAGTGTTTGAGCAATAGTCTCCTGACCAATAAGCTCATCAAAATTTGAGGGACGATATTTTCTTGCTAATACTTCTGAAGACTCTTTCACATATAACTCCATTTTTAGTTAAATAGATTTTAGCATGTAAAGGGTTAAATATGATTGAATGTAATTTTATTGATTAATATTTTTTAACCATTTAGAAGCTATAGTTCTTAGTGCTTCTGGATTTTCAGAAGCAAAAAATTTCATCTCTGGATTTTTATATTTTTTAGTAAAAGTAAATTCACTCTCAAGATATTGAACTATTGCATCGCCAGAGTGGATAAGTTTTATCTCTTTGGTAAAATAGTTTTGAAGTGCTTTAGAAATTAGAGGAAAATGTGTACATCCTAAAATAATGGCATGTGGCTTTGAGATATTTTTGAAGTAATATTTAAATGTTTCTTCTAAAATATTACCTGAGTAAATTTCCTCTTCAACAAGTGGTACAAAAAGACCAGTGGCTTTAGTTTGTAGCTTGTTAAAACCAATCTCTTTAAGTCCATTTTCATAAGCTTTAGAGTTTATTGTTGCTTTTGTTCCAAGGATTAAAATATTTGAGTTTTTATCCCCAAGAGAGTTTCCACATGCCAAGATACCAGCTTCAACAACTCCGTAAATCGGGCATGTGGAAATCTCTCTCATTTCAGATAAAGCATAAGCACTAACTGTATTACAAGCGACAATAATTAAATCAAGTTCAAAGTTTTTGAAAAATTCTACAGCTTCTAAACCATAGCGAATAATGGTGTTTTTATCTTTTATCCCATAAGGAACACGAGCAGTATCCCCATAGTAGATTATCTCTTCAAATAGTTGGTGTTCAAGAAGTGATTTTACAACAGTTAAACCACCTATTCCACTATCAAAAACACCAACTTTCATTATTTATCCGTATTCATACTTTCAAGGAACTCTGCATTTGTCTCTTTTTTACCCATAGTGTTGTAGATAAATTTAAGAGCTTCAACCTCGTTATCTTGTTTATGTAGCATCTGACGAAGTATAAATATTTTTTGTAAATCAGCTTTAGAGATGAGTAGGTCATCTTTACGAGTTCCAGATTTAAGGATATCCATAGCAGGGAAGATTCTTCTATCTGCAATTTTTCTATCAAGAACAACTTCCATATTACCAGTACCTTTGAACTCTTCAAAGATAACTTCATCCATACGACTTCCAGTATCTACAAGAGCAGTAGCGATGAAAGTTAAACTTCCACCATTTTCAATATTTCTAGCAGCTCCAAAAAATCTTTTAGGACGATGAAGAGCATTTGCATCAACACCACCAGATAAAACTTTACCACTTGAAGGTGTAACAGTATTATAAGCACGAGCAAGACGAGTGATAGAATCTAGTAAGATTACAACATCACGACCTAACTCAACTCTTCTTTTTGCTTTTTCTATAACCATCTCAGCTACTTTAACATGGTTTTTTGCTGGCATGTCAAAAGTTGAACTATAAACTTCACCCTTAACACTTCTTTCCATATCTGTAACCTCTTCAGGTCTCTCATCAACAAGTAAAACCATTAAGTCAATTTCAGCATGATTTGTTGAGATACCATGAGCAATCTCTTTTAAAAGTTCAGTTTTACCAGATCTTGGAGGTGCAACAATCAAACCACGCTGACCTTTACCAATAGGTGAAAACAAGTCAAGCATACGACCAGTTAAACCTTTCTCTCGGTACTCAAGTTTTATTTTATCTTGTGGATAAAGTGGAGTTAAGTTTTCAAAAAGTGGTCTTTTTTTACTCTCTTCAGGTGGTAAGCTATTTACTGCTTCTATCTTGATAAGAGCATAGTATCTCTCTTGATCTTTAGGGGGACGAACTTGACCTGTTACAACATCACCATTTCTAAGTGCAAATCTTTTTATTTGAGTGTTTGAAACATATGCATCATTGATAGATTCATGAAATGACTTATCTATAGAACGGATAAAACCATAACCATCTTGCATAATTTCCAAGATACCACTAAATAAAATAAAACCACCCTGAGCAGTTTGAGCCTTAAGAATTTCAAATATAATATCTTGGCGTTTCATTTCATTTGGATGTTCAACTTTTAATTCGGTTGCCATTGCAACTAAAACTTCAATATTTTGAGTACGAAGCTCATCAATTGTAGCACCTTTTACTGGTGTATGTGAACGAGATTTATTGTTATTTTTGTGATGTGGTTTTGTGTTCTTGCGAGGTTGTTGTGAATTGTTTTCACTCATAAAGTAAGTACCTTAGTTTTTTTGAATTTATTTGTAAGAAGAAGTTTTAAAATGCATGATTGCATCAATATATAAGTGCAATTTTACACTAATTGTATATTTTAGTCAAGTTTAGTGCGATTAAGTTCATTTTGTAATGCTAAAAGAGTTTCTTTTAAAAATTTATTTTCATCTTTTAGTTTAGTATTTTGCTCTTCATTATTTAAATCTTCTGATTTTTTTAAAGTTTCTAATTTGTATAAAAGATTTGTATTGTAATTTTGTAAATCTTCTATAATAAATTTAGAAGTATCTTTTTTCATTTTTTTAATATGTGCATTATAAAATATAAAATATCCAATAATAAAACCAATAAATAAGGTTAAAACACAAAATATAAAAATCACTATGGAAGATGTATTATTTATAGGTTCTTTAGAATTCGTTTCTATTAAATTGATACCATTGTTTTTCATTTGAAGATAGAGTTTTTTAACATTATCAAGTTGTTTTATATTTAGTTTATCGTTATCTTTACGAAGTTTTGAGATTATTTTTAGTGTCTCTTGTTCTAAATTATTTAAATCTTGAATTTTTATTTCATTAATAGATAATGAAGTTATGATTTTCTCATGCGTAGATAAAATAGGATAAAAAAGTGATACTTTCTCTTCTGGTGTAAGATTTATTGCCAGTTTATCAAGTTGTGTATTTAAATCATCATAATTTTTTTCGAGAGTTGATGCAAAAATATTTAAAGATAAAAGGAATATTATTAAAACTGTTTTCATAAGCTAATTAAAGCATAGTTTGTAGTAATTTATTATTAAGCATAAATGCTTTTATTAAGATTATCAAACTCTTTTAATGTTTTTTCTAATAATTTTTGAGTATCTTTAAATATATTATCAAATATATTTTGTGGTACTTCAAGTTTTTTCATAGAGTTATCAAACATTTTTACAATATTTGTTTTTACATGATTTTTAGCATTTTCATCTCTATTTTTATTTGGTTCAAATATTGAGGCTATATCATGGGCTAATTTAGTTACTGGAGTTTTTGGTGCAGTATCTTTTAATTCTTTTAAAAAATCATCTATATATGGCTGTGCTATTTTCATAAACTCATCTATCTCCTTTTGGTCTTGTGCGTCTATTCCATTACTATCAATTTTAAATTCAAACGACTGCATAGATGAAAAACTCATAGAAGTTTGAGAGCCATTTTGATTTTCTTTACGGTTAAGTGAAGATGATTGATGGTTTGAAAAATCCATTTCAATAGTGTCACCACTAGATGTTTTCATACTGATGCTTAAATCATGTGTCAAATAAGTATTCATTGCGTAAGAGGTATTCATTATATCAACCTTTGTCTTCAAAATCCAACTAATACATCGACATTTTTAGATATATCTTAAGTTTAATAACTTTTAAATGATGTTATTATTATCCTTATCTAAGGAAATGCTTAATGACTATAAAGAACAAACTAATTGCTATGATAACAATAGAGTTAAATCAAAAATTAAGAGAATTTAAAGTATAAATGAACTCTTTAGCAACTCTTTTTACTACGATTCTTTTTAGTATAGCTACTTTTTTTATCTATATAGTAGTTTCTAAATCGAATTCATCTTTAGCATATGAAAATAGTATAAAAGATATATCAACACTAACTAAACTTCCAAGTATTTCATTATCTACTCCATTTATAGAAAATAGAGTAAAAGAATATGATGATTATTCAAATGATTTTTATCTTGGGATGAAAAAAGATACATATGCGGGTTTTGTTTATGCCAAGTAAAGAGTATATAAATTTTTTAGCTGTTTTGCTTTACAACTATAGAACTAGACACTTATGGATAGTATTTATCTCTGTTTTACTTGTTAGTATCATCTCGTCAGCTCTTTTGTTAGTTCATCTATAAAAAGAGATATTTTCCTTACACTTGATTCTCAATCAGATTTTATAGTTCAAAAATATAAGGCTGGGAAGGTTCTAAATACACCATCAGAGTGGGTTGATGAGTTTTCTGAAATAAATGGTATAGCATCTTCAACTTCAAGAGTTTATGGGATGCATTTTTATGAGCCATCAGAGACATATTTTATGATAGTTGGGATTGACTTTTTTGATAAGTCTACTATAAAAAGTTTAGAAAAAGTATTTGAAAATCTTGATGTGAGTGAATTTTTAAGTAGAGATAATATGATTATTGGAAGTGGGGTAAAAGAGCTTTTTGATTATTATAAATACAAAGATTCATATAGTTTTAGACCACCAGATAGAAGTATAAAAAAAGTATATTTTCATAGTGAATTTCCAAAAGATACTCAGATGATAACTAATGATATGGTTATTATGGATATAGATTTAGCTAGAGAGATTTTAGGATTGGAAGATGATGAGGTTACAGATATTGCTATTGAAGTGCCAAATCCATTAGAGTTGGAGATGGTTAAAACCAAGCTGATAGTTTCACATTTTGATATGAGGATAATTGCTAAAGAGGATATTGCTAAGTATTATGAAAATCTTTTTAATTATAAGGGTGGAGTTTTTTTAGCACTTTATCTTATCTCTTTAATCACTTTTCTTTTAATTCTATACCAAAGATATTCAACTGTTGTTCATAGTGATGCAAAAGAGATAGCAATTTTGAGACTTAGTGGATGGAAAATTAGCGATGTAATTTGGCTTAAACTTAGTGAAAATTTTATAATCTCAGTTCGTTCATATATGCTTGGAGTTATTATTGCTTATTTTTATGTTTATATTTTAAACGCTCCACTAATTAAAGAGATATTTCTTGGATTTAACAACCTGAGCAATAGTGTCTCTTTTTCACCAAATATTGATATTGCTAGTTTAGTTTTAATATTTTTGATTTTTGTAATTCCTTTTATGTTAGTTATCCTTATCCCCGTTTGGAGAGTTGCAATTAGTGAGCCGTATGAGGTACTAAGATGATAAAATTAAAAAATGTTTATAAAAGCTTTAAAAATACAACTGTCTTGCAAGATATAAATTTAGAGATAAAAGAGGGTGAAGCAGTTGTTTTAAGTGGAGTGAGTGGAAGTGGAAAATCAACTCTGCTTTCCATTATCGGTGCTATTATGAAGCCAAGTAGTGGTTTAGTAGAGGTTAATGGAGAAAATATTGTAAGTTTAAGCGATTTTCATCTATCAGAATATAGAACTTCTGCTATAGGATTTGTCACACAATCTTTTCATCTTTTTGAAATGTTAAGTGTAAAGGAAAATGTAATTACACCACTTATTTTAAATAAATTAACTCAAAAAGAGATGCTTCATAAGAGGGATGAAGCGATGATAAAAGCTGAAATATTGCATAAATCAAATCAAGTTGTCTCAACCCTTTCAGGTGGAGAAAAACAAAGATGTATGATAGCAAGAGCTTTAGTAAATAATCCAAAAATAATCCTTTGTGATGAGCCAACGGCAAATTTGGATAAACAAAATAGTTTAAAGTTTATAAAGATTGTAAAACAGCTTAAAGAGAGTGGAAAAACTATAGTGATAGCTACTCATGACCCATTAATTAGTGAATTGGAATTAGTTGATAAGATTATAAAAATAGATGAGGGAAAAATTGAGTAGTATTTTTCTTTCTCCTGAAGTTTCTATTGAGTTTTTTTTAGAGTTTTTACTCCTTATTATCCTCTCTTTTACATTTTTTCAAACACTGTTTATATTGAAAGATTATAAGCAAGGTTCAACCACAGAGCTTCAGTATTCTTTAGAAAAAAAGTCTTATTTACTTGGAGTTGTTGTATCAGTTGTTTTAGTTTTTAAAATTATACTTGTTGCATTTTTTACTTACTCTTTAGATGAACTCTCTTTAATAGTTCCAGGGGCTATGTGTGCTGCTGGGGTAATAAGTTCAAATGATTATGGAGAACCGCTGTTACTTTTAAAGTTGGCAATATTATCTTTAGCCTCTTTGTGGCTTTTAACAAATACAGCTGATAAAATAGTAAAAAAAGGTTTATATTTTAAAAAAAAGATGTGGCTTTTTATAGTTTTATATATTTTTATATTGATAGAATTTTTATTATCTTTTAATTTTTTTACTCTTATTGAAACTCAAAATCCTGTTCTTTGTTGTTCTGTTATTTTTGATGACACCGATAACCCTATACCTTTTAATCTTTCTATCTCTTGGTTATTAACACTTTTTTATCTTTTATATTTTGTTGTTATGGCATGTGCATATAAAAAACAAAAGATACTTTTACTAATTTCCAGTACTATTTTTACTTATATATCATACTATGCAATTGTTTATTTTTTTGGCACTTATATTTATGAATTGCCAACTCATAAATGTCCATTTTGTATGTTGCAAAGAGAGTATTATTATGTGGGATATATAATTTATGCAACATTATTTATAGCTGTTTTTTATACTTTATCAGTACAGTTTGATTTTATGAAAAATAGCTTTAAAAAGGTGATGTTGTTTTTTAGTATTTTTGTTTTTATACTTTCATTTTATGTACTTATTTATATTATAAGAAATGGTGTGTTTTTATAAAAAAAACAGTTTTAATAATGTAAAATGATTAAAAATAATGGAGGAGTGTTTGTGATTGCAAATTTAGGATTAAATACACTGATAATAGGACTATTAGTTAGTTTATTATCAGCTACTGAAGATATGAGTAAATGGCTAAGACCTTCAGAAGTTCCACAACCTAAAAATAATAAAATAACACCAGAGCGTATAGAACTTGGTAAACTTTTATATTTTGATACAAGATTATCAACATCTGGTAAAATCTCTTGTGCAACTTGTCACCACCCTAAACAAGGTTGGACAGATTTAATACCAACTTCAAAAGCAGTTGGACATAATGGTTTAACTGGATCTAGAAACTCTCCAGTTATATTAAATTCAGCTTACCAAAAACATCAGTTTTGGGATGGAAGAGTTAGAACACTAGAGCAACAAGCACTAGGACCAATTGAAGCTGGTGTTGAGATGAATATGTCACTTGATACACTAATCCCGTTGTTAAATAATATCAAAGGTTATCAAAAACTTTTTAAAAAAGCTTATCCAAAAAGTGGTGGAGTTATCACTAAAGATTACTTAGCTAAAGCGATTGCAACATTTGAGAGAACAGTTGTATCAACTGAAGCACCATTTGATAGATATGTCAAAGGTGATAAAAAAGCCATAAGTGAAAAAGCGAAAAAAGGTTTTGCACTTTTTAAGGGTAAGGCAAAATGTACAACTTGTCATGATGGATTTAACTTCACTGATGGTAGTTTTCACAATGTTGGCTTAAATGATGGTGAATTAACAGGTGCAGAGCTTGGTCGTTATAATGTTAAGGGTCGTGCTGGATGGTATGGTGTAATGAAAACTCCAACTCTTCGTGATATTACTAAATCTTATCCATATATGCATGATGGAAGTGTTAAGACATTAGAAGAAGCAACAGAGATTTGTGCAAATGGTGGTAGATATGAGCATAATGTAAAAAATAAATCTTTAGATATAAAAGATAGAGGTTTAAACAAAACTGAGATTAATCAGTTAGTATCATTTATGAAATCATTAACCGGTCCAGATATGAAACTTAAAATACCAACAAAATTCCCACAATAAAAAGGATATAAAGTATGAAAAATATATTATTAGCATTACTCGTAACAACTGGATTATTTGCTGCAAACCATGTAGTTGATCAAAAAGGTAAAACATTTATTCCACATGCCATAAGTGTTGCAGTTGGTGATACTATCACTTTTAAAAACTCTGATCCTTTTGCTCATAATGCTTATACTGATGATGAAGCAAATGAATTTGATATTGGTATGCAATCACCAAAAATAGATGTAAAAGTCACAGTTAAAGCGGCTGGAACATTTAATGTTGAGTGTGCAATTCACCCAAATATGCTTTTAGAAGTTACTGCTAAATAAAAAGGAGGAGTAAATGAAGTATTTACTCTTTTTGGTTCTGTTTTCATCTTTTTTATATTCATCTGATAGTAAATATGAGATGGGTAAAAAGATATATGTACAAACATGCCTCTTTTGTCATGGGGTTAATGGGAAAGCAGATACCGATATGAAATTTATTGTAAAACCAAGAGATTTGAGTAAAACAATACTAAATGAAGAACAAAGCTATCAGGTAATAAAGCATGGTGCTCATTATTGGGGTGCTTCTGCTGATATTATGCCATCATTTAAGTCTGTCTATAATGAAAAAGAGTTAGCTAGCGTCTCTTATTATGTAAGTAAAACTTTTAATCCTGATGTTGAGAAAAAGATACAAAAACTTTATGCTCAAAGTGATGATATTCCTAATGATAAAATATCTAAAATGCTTAAGCGTGGTAAAAAGATTTATAAAAGAAATTGTAGTTGGTGTCATGGTTTAGATGCTAAAGGCGATGGAGAAGCAACTAGAAATCCAGAGATGTCAATATTTCCATATGATTTATCTAAAACTCTTCTTAGTGATAAGCAGATGTTTTTATATATAAGAGATGGTGGTAAAGCTTGGGGAACTGATAAAACTGATATGCCTGGCTGGTCTAGAAAATATGATGATTTTACAATTAAATCGGTTGTAAAATATATAAGAAAAAACTTTAGGAAAAAAGATGATATTAAATAAAAATACCTTAATTTTACCATTTACAATTTTATCTCTTCTTTGTTCTACTCTTTTTGGTGATGATATGTATAAGCAGGAGAGTTTAGATAATGGTAAGTTAATCTATGAATCAACATGTATAAGTTGTCATGGAGCAAAAGGTGAGACAAGCTCTGCTATTTTTCTTATTGTAAAGCCTAGAAAGCTAAATAAGACTATACTAAGTCAAGAACAGTCATTTAAAATTATAAAAGATGGTGCTCACTATTGGGGTGCTCACTCAGATATAATGCCAACATTTAAATATGTTTATAACGATGATGAAATTAGTAATGTAGCACTATATATTTCAGAGGAATTTAATTCCCATAGAGATAAAAAAGTGCTTAAATTACTGCAAGAATCAGATGCTGTTTCTAAAGATGAACAGGTGAAAATGTTAAGTGTTGGTGAAAAGATTTTTAAACGAAACTGTAGTACGTGCCATGGCGTAATAGGTGATGGTAAAAGTGAGTATGTAGAGAAATTAAAAGTTTCAAAAGATTTTTTATTTCCATATAATTTAACTAGAACTCTTTTAAATGAAGATGAGATTTTTCTTTATGCAAAGTTTGGTGGTCATTATTGGGGTACAGATAAAAATGATATGCCATCTTGGCAAAATAAGTATAATGATTTTAAATTAAAGTCGGTTGCTAAATATGTAAATGAGAAGATTAAGAAAATCAAGTAATCTCTAATAGACTTTTATATAAAATACTGTTATGAATAAAAAGTATAAAATATTAGTAACAAATGATGATGGTTATGAGGCAAAAGGTTTACTCTCTTTAATTGAAGCTTTAAAAGAGTTAGATGATGTTAAGATTACAGTTGTAGCTCCTGCAAACGAGAAGTCGGCATGTGGACACTCCTTAACTTTAGTTCGTCCACTTCGTTTTGTAAGTGTTGGGGATGATTTTTACAAACTAGATGATGGAACTCCAAGTGATTGTGTTTATCTTTCTCTAAGTACCCTTTTTGAAAATGAAAAACCTGACTTACTTGTAAGTGGAATAAATCGTGGCTCAAACATGGGTGAAGATATAACTTATTCTGGAACTGCTGCTGGAGCGATGGAAGGGGTTTTACATGATATTCCCTCAATCGCAATAAGCCAAGTTATGGATTTTACAAATCCTGATGGTGATTTTTCTCTTGCTTGTAAAACTATTAAATAACTTGTTTTAAAAATTAAAAATGGCTCATTTCCACTTCCTCATCGTGAATTTTTAAATGTAAATATACCACCCGATGTTAAGCAAACTTCTATGAAAGTAACTTATGTCGGTTATAGATTTTATGCAAATGATTCACATGTTCACCGAAAT
>JAIOSY010000086.1 GCA_021107375.1 Sulfurimonas sp. | reverse complement strand
CTTGTAATAGAACCAATATTTTCACTTGAGGTTATATTATCAATCATCAAGATATTATTATCTAATCCATCTAAAGAACTTGGGGCTGGACGAACCCCATGAGCCATACAGTTATGATGAATTTTATGTCCAACTATCTCACTCATAAGTTTTTTATCTGCTAAATAAAGTTTAGAAATATTTTTATTTTCTACTAGATAACTAAACTCATCATAATACTCTTGAGTTGCCAAGATGCTTTTTATCTCTATCTCACTCTCTAAAAGTAAATTTACAACCTTTGGAGAATCAGCTATAAAACTGCTCTCTTTACTCAAAGCATTATCACGCAAGGTATGATATATTTTTAACTCAGGTATCTCTAAATCATCTATTTTTATTAAGCTAAACATTTTCAATCTGGGTAATTTTATTTATACTTACTTTATCTAAATCTATACTTTTAACTCTATAACTAATTTTTGTATTTTCCATGAGAATATCTAAAGATTTTTGTATATCTAAAAGTTCTATTTTTTCTTTACTTACAACAACAAAATCATCTCCAAAAACCCTAAAAACCAAGTTTTGTGGTAACTTTTCACACAACATACTAGCAATATTTTTTAAAAGTTTATCTCCCTCTTTCCAACCATTATTTTTATTGTACTTAGAAAAATCCTTAAGCAAAAAAACTTCTATATTTTTATACTCTAAATCATAACTATTTTTCATCAAAACAACATCTAAATAGTTTTGATTATAAGCTTCACTAAGGGTATCTTTGTAAAAATAAGCGAACCGTTCCTCTTCTAATTTTGATTTTGGTAGTTGAGTAATATTTTCATCTATCTCAATATCTTTAAGTGCTGTAAGTGCAGCCTCTACAACTTCTGGATGAAACTGCTTATAACTCAATTTAACCAATTCAGCAAGAGCTTCTTTTACACTTTTTCTAACCTTATAAATTCTGTTTGTAGTCATCGCATCAAAAGCATCTGCAACAATCATAATCCGAGCAAGAGGAATAATATCATTACCTTTTAAGCCTAAAGGATAACCTTCCCCATCAAATCTTTCATGATGAGAGTGTACTATCTCTGCTAAAGCTTTAAACATAGGGATATTATCTAATAATCTATAACTTACCTCTACATGTTCTTGTATAAGTTTATACTCAATATCATTTAAACTGTTTGGATTTAGCAAAACAGCATCTGGAGTAGCTATTTTTCCTACATCATGAAGTATTCCAGCTTGATGAATCATAATGCAATCCTCATCACTAAAACCCATCTCTTTAGCTATTTTTTGACTATACTCGGCAACTCTTTTTGAGTGTCCTGCTGTGTAAGTATCTCGTTGTTCTATCATCTCCACCATAGAAAAAAGTGTTTTTTCATAATTGTCATTTTGAAAATCAACTAAATGTCTTAACTCAGATGTTTTTTTCTCAACCATCTCTTGTAGATGTAACTTATATTTTTCATTTTCTCCAAATTTTTGTAATTTTTGAGAAATTTTAAAAAGTTCATGATTTAACTGTGTAAAATCAAATGGCTTAAGGATGTAACCATCTATCCCAGCTTTTATCGCACCAAACATATAATCAGATTCACTATGTGCTGTTGTAATCAAAACAGCTTGAAACTCATTTAACTCTTTAATCTGCTCTAACATATCTAGCCCATTCATTTTAGGCATAGACAAATCAGTTATAACTATATCAAATTTTTGAAGTTGATATTTTTGTAAACCCTCTAAACCGTTTGCAGCATAAACAACTACAGAAAAAAACTTCTCAAGATACTGAACCATAGTCTGCCCAATGTACACATCATCCTCAACATATAATACTTTTAAATTTTTAGTTAACTCTTTTAAACTTTTTAAATCTACCATTTCATATCACCAAGTTTTTGCATTACAAATTTAATGTTTTCAAAAGAGAGCGGTTTTTGTAAAGTAAGATTACTAAGTTTGTTGTCTATATTTTCAACTCGTCTTGAGGCAGTTAAAAAGATTACAAAAATATCTGAATCTATTTTTTTCATCTCTTGTACCATCTCTATACCATCCATTTTTGGCATTAAAATATCAGAAACTATAAGGCTAAAATCACCCTCTTCTTTAAATATTTTAAGAGCTTTTTCCCCATTAGAGCAGATTGTAACATCATCAAAAAATTTATTTAAAAATATACCCGTTCCCTCTCGGATAGCCTCTTCATCATCAACAAAAAGTACTTTTAAATCTTTAACCTTTTCTCTTAATACTTTAATATCATCCATCTAACGCTCCAGAATCTTTTATATTTAAAGGCAAGTTTATCTCAAAACATGCACCCTCTTTTTCATTATAAACACTCAATCTTCCAAGAAAATGCTTCTCAATAATAGTTTTACTCATATATAGACCTAAGCCTGTTCCATTTTTTTCACCCTTAGTTGTAAAATATGGTTCAAAAATCTTATCTTGAATCTCATCTTTAACTCCACCACCATTATCACAAATAGTCACTAAAATAGATTTGCCATCATCTTTAGTTGAGATCGATATTTTACCATCATTAACACTATTTTCTAAAAGAACCTCTTTTGCATTTTTTATAAGATTTATTAAAACCTGCATCAACTCTCTTGAGTAAGTTTTAAGTTTTATCTCTTTATCCGTATCTAAAATAACTTCAACATTATTGTGTTGTAATGATTTTCCGATAACTCCTAGTGCATCAGATATTATATCATCAAGAAACACCTCCTCAGGAATTTTCTCTGGTCTAAAAAAGTTTCTAAAATCATCTATGGTTTTTGAAAGCTCTTGAGTCTGTTTTATAATATCCTCTGCACCAGTTTGTAAACTCTCCTCCTCTACCATTTCTAACTCTATATCTGCTAAAATATTATTTGCATCCATCGCTATAACACTGATAGGCTGTCTCCACTGATGAGCTATCATACTTATCATCTCTCCCATTGCAGCATGGCGAGATTGGGCTAACATTATCTCCTCTTTATCAAGAAGTTCATTCTCTATCTTCTTTTTCTCGGTTATATCTATAACGATAGCGATATAAGCATCTATCTCTTCATATTTAATAGCTTGAATATATACATCTACAGGATATGTTGTTTTATCTTTTCTTTGATGGATAGTAGAGAAAAATACACGCTCAAGCTCCCCCTCAACTAAAGGTTTTAACAACTCATCCAACTCATCTGAACTCATATCTGCTTTTATATCTAAAGGTGTTAATTCAAACATCTCTTTCATTGAGTAACCTATATTATCTTAGCCCCTTGATTTATATATAAAAATCGAAAATTATTTTTAGCAAAAACATAAATTTCATCAATAGAGTTTTCTAAAATCATACCTAATTGTTGAGATTTTTTTCCCTCTTTTCTTAACTCTTCTTGAAGATGAAACTCTTTTGTAATATCAACTATAACGGCAGCTATTTTTTGAGTGTTCTCATCTTCAATTTTAAACCCAAGTGTACGAAAAATTTTTTTTTCATTATTGTAGTTAGTAAACTCTTTTATCTCATCCACTTTACCAAACTCAATTATCTTATTCTCAAGTTCATTAGCAGTTTTTATATCAGCAGCAGATAAAAAGTCTTCAACTTTTAAACCGATAATATCTTTGTTATTAAAAAAAGCCTTTGCTGTAGTATTGGCATAAACAATACAAGAATTTTCATCTTTTATAAAAATACTCGCAGGTATAAACTCCATAAACTTTTCAAACTGTTGCTTAGAACTTAAAAGTTCTTTCTCTAATCTCTTTTGTTCTGTCAAATCTGCAGAGTTTCCAACTAAGCCTACTATTTGACCATTACGATTATGCAGAGGTGATTTAAAGGTGAGAAGATATACTTTTTTACCATCAGGATAAGTAACCCACTCATAATTTTGCCTTGCCTCTCCACATGCCAACATCTCTTTATCTTTTTTTCTAAAAAAATCAGCTACATCTTTATCAAATAAATCATAATCACTCTTACCAATCAACTTATCCCTTGAAAGACCTATAAACTTTTCAAAAGCTTCGTTACACTCAAGATATCTAAATTTATTATCTTTTACAAAGATGAGATTTTCAACGGAGTTAATAGTATTATCAAGAAGATTGCTCAGTTTTTCTATCTCTGTAACATCTGTAAAAACAACTACACTATGATATCTTTCATCTATTGTAAGCAATTTTGCTTGGACTAAAAAGAATTTTTTTTTGCCATTTTTAAACATACAAACTCTATGTTGTAAAGTTTGGTTGTTTAAGATATACTCCAACCATCTAACCCCATTCATATCTGCTTT
>JAIOSY010000097.1 GCA_021107375.1 Sulfurimonas sp. | reverse complement strand
TATTTTTTACACATTATAACATATTTGCATTTAATCATATCAATATTTATATAAATTTGCACTAAATCATATAAAAGACTTGACTTGATTATGATTTAATACTATAATAATAAATATAAAGTATGATTAAATCATAAAAAGGATATAAAATGAATAACGGAACTTTTCCAACTTGGAACGAAATCAAAGACGAAGTATCTCAACAAGACCTATTAGAGATTATGATTACAGCTTTAGAGCTTGGTTTAGAGGTAGCTATTGAAGATTATATCGAAGCAACTTATTACACTTATAAGGAGGTAGCGTAATGCAATTATCAAGATTCAAAACTGATGAGGTTATCAAATCAACAAAAGGAAAGATATTTAGTTGTGAGTTCATAAAGAAAGATGGTTCACTTAGAAAAATGGTTGCACGACTTGGTGTATCTAAAAATCTAAAAGGAGGAAGAAACGGAGCGAGTGAAAACAATTCACTTATTACAGTGTTCGACATGATGTCGAGAGCATACCGTATGATTAACTTAGAGACACTTACAGCTTTAAAAGTTGGTGGTGTAGCCTATGAGGTGGTATAACACCACCCCATCTGAGGTATTTAAGATAGGCGGTAAGTTGACTTATCTTAGAACTCAACAGAACACAATTATGGACAGCCAAAAATAATAGGGTTATTATCCCATTTAAAAAAAGAAACGACATGAAGATAAAAGTATTCACAACTGAAAAAAGAACATACGAGCCAATATACTTCAAAAGCTCATACAGATATTTTAAAAAAACATAATATTAAAATCTCAATGGATGGAGTTGGTAGAGCTACTGATAATATTTGCATTGAAAGATTCTGGCGAAGTATCAAGTACGAAGAAATTTATCTAAATGAATATAAAAATATAAAATCATTAAATCTAGCTATAGAAAAATATATGTACTCTTACAATAAAAAAAAATTACATTCTGCAATTGGATATAAAACTCCAAATGAAATTTATTATCAAGCTGATAATAATTTAGATCCTAAAGGAGCAAAACTGTTACCACTGGTATCGTAAAGAGGTGGAATAAGAAAACTTGTTTTACTGGTCTTGAAAAAGGGAACCATTATACTTTTAAAATTGGAAGAAAAATGGGGTAAAAAATATCCACTAGTTATCAATTCTTGGAATAATAAATGGGAAAACCTATCTATATTTTTCAAGTATCCAGCTGATATTAGAAAAATAATTTATACTACAAATATTATTGAATCTGTCCATCTCCAGTTTAGAAAACTAACCAAAACTAAAGGTGCATTTCCTAATGAAAATAGCTTGTTAAAATTACTCTATTTAGGGATAAAAAATGCTTCAAAAAAATGGACTATGCCAGTAAGAAATTGGTCGCTTACTATTTCTCAATTGGCTATATTTTTTGAAGGGAGGTTAGATAAATATTTAAAGATGCAGCTTTATGTTACGGATTGTAGCTGACACGGAATTTTAAACGCTCTCGTAAATTTCCTACTACACTTTCAAGTACAAAACTTTAACACTATAAACTTTAATTTAAACTTAATCATAAACAACTTTATTGTCATTTAGGTGTATGATATTCATTCAAATCTATTGTAAAAACAGCTCCATTTTTATCATTTTCAACACTAAGTTTAGCACCCATATTATCATCTATAATCATCTTAGATATATAAAGCCCCATCCCCACACCTTTTCCTTGCTCTTTTGTGCTAAAGTATGGTTCAAAAACTCTATCTATAACATCTTGATGGATTCCACCTCCGTTATCTTTTATAGTTACTTTTCTATTTGATATAGCTATATCTATTGTTGGATTTTCTATATTGTTTTCTATGAGTGCATCTTTTGCATTGTTTATGATATTGAGTATAGCTTGCTGATATTCACTTTGAAGTCCATTAAATTCAAGTTCATCTCCACTTATATTTAAAGTTATGTTATGGTTTTTAAGTTGGGCTGATTGCATATCTATAACATTTTGTGTGGTCTCTTTAACTTTGAAATTTCTTTTTGTTTTATCAACTCTGAAAAAGCTTCTAAAATCATCTATGGTTTTACTCATAAAGTTTATAGTCTTTTTTTGCTTATCTACAAAGTCATTTATATATTTTTTATCTTTTAGATAACCATCTTCATAATCATACTCAAGATTTTGGATAGCTCCACTTATGGCACTGAGTGGCTGTCTCCATTGGTGTGCTATTGCTCCTATCATCTCTCCCATAGATGCCATCTTGTTTTGTTGTTGTAGGGCTTGGAGTTGTTTGGTGTTTTTTTCCAAAGCTACATCTACTGCTATAGAGAGTTCATCTTTTTTTGTTATTAGTATATAGAGTAGATAGAGTCCAATAGCCAACATGATAAAAACAACTATATTTATAACTTTTGCTATATTTAAAATAATATCTATATTTTTATCTTTCGTATATGACACTAAATATGCAGCTGGTATTTTAGAATCTTTGATATTTTGGATGGGGATAAAAGCTACAACAACAGAACTATTTTTAAACTCATCATATACAGTAAACTCTTTGTCTTTTTTAATATTTGTATCTATTATTGCTCTTTTTTTGGATACGGTTTTTTGACATAGCTCAACATTTTTATGAACACTGTTTTTTACCTTTGCCCTCATATAAGATGGATGCTCAATGC
>JAIOSY010000102.1 GCA_021107375.1 Sulfurimonas sp. | reverse complement strand
GGATATATTCATCTTCTAAGTCTTCACTATCTAATCATTGTTCAAGAGCTTCAACTGCTGGCATAATAATTTTAGCTTGTGTAGCATCTTTTGAAATGCGATCTAAGATATATGCACGATGATTTGAGAGTAATATAATCATTGGAAGCTGAAGTGGTGATATTAGACTTAATGGTCTTCTAATTAAAGATGATTTTAATCCAGCTCTTTGGGCAGCACGAGAAAAAAGACCTTTAGCGTTATTTATAGAAAAAAGTTCTGGAGATTCGCTACCTGGTTCAACCGGCAATCCCGCAGTTAAAGTTTCAGCTGAAAATGGTTTATGATAAAGTTTTGTAAAGAGTACCAAGCAGTCAAGCAAGGCATCCATTCTTAAATTGTCAGCATTAGTAATAAGCATTTATAACCTTTTTATTTAACTAATTTTTTTACAGCAATATCTGCACGATTATTTAATTCTTGTCCTTGTGCATTTTCTATTGTATATATTGGAGCTTCATCTGCTTGTGTATAAATAGTTATGCTACTCTCTTTTGCCCCAGCTTTCATTAGCATATCTTTAATGATTTTTGCTCTTTGTGCAGATAGTTGAAGTATAGATTTTTTATCCATCTCTTGACTATACACATTTCCAAAAATATCAAATTTCATATTTTCAAAGCCATAAGGTTTGATTTGTTTAATTAAATTATTAAATCTTGATTTTCCCTTATCTGTTAACTCTGTATTTGAAAATAAAAAACCGTTATATCTTTCAATTTGTGAAATGTTTTTAAGAGTTGATTTACATCCGTAGATTCCTTTTATATCTGTTGAGAGTGAATTTGAGCAAATATCTTTGTCATCAACAATTAAATCATTATCGCTATCTAGTTGTACAGGAAGAGAATCATTATTTTTAGGTGTTGTATTATCTAGTCCAACATTTGAGTAGATAATGTCAGTTTCTCCCATTATATTTTTAACAAGTGTTCCCATCGAATCTAAAATTCTATATTTAGCAAACAGTAGGCTATATTCTGTATTTATAATTTGAGATTTTGAACCGATAAAATCATTTTGAGCAGATAATAAATCAAGAAGTGAACGACGACCAAGGTCATACTCTTTTGAGTATAATTTTAAAGTTTTTAATGCGAACCCTTTATAATCTTTTAAGTGTTTTAGTTGGGCTGTTAGTTTTTCATTAGCAACCCATGAAAGATTCATACCTTCAATAACTTGTCTTCTTAAATTATTTTTAGTTTGTATCTCTTGATGAATAGTTGATATACTTTTTTGTAAGGCTGCACTGTCTGAAAAACCATTAAAAATATTGTATTTTAAGTATGCCATTGCACGAAAACGATCTTCTTCCCCTTGGGAAGCACTAAGATTTTTATTCATAGATTGAGATATTTCTATATCAAATTTAGGATAATAGGGTGATTTTTTTTCTTTGTATGTTGCTTGTGCTAGTTTTATGTTATATTTACTTATTAAAAGAGATGGATTGTTTTGCATTGCATACTGTGTTGCTTCTTCTAAAGAACTTGGAAAAGTAGTGTTGAAAATAGGTTTTGACATTTGTGCTGGATCAAGGTATCTACCTAGGACTCTTTGCATATTATAAATAACATCGAGTAGTGTGTTTTCTTGAACTATATAATTTGATTTTGCTAAGGAAAGTGAAGATTCTATTTTATTTACTTCTGATAGTGTTGTTAATC
Source organism: Sulfurimonas sp. (assembly GCA_021107375.1). GTDB lineage: Bacteria > Campylobacterota > Campylobacteria > Campylobacterales > Sulfurimonadaceae > Sulfurimonas. The sequence goes on along the minus strand of JAIOSY010000102.1, from coordinate 3,523 downwards.
CTGAATCATAAAGTTTTTGAACTTTTATAAATATCTCTTCATTTATATCAATATTTTCTTTAGCAGTTTGAAGTAGTTCTTCATTTTTCATAACTTGAATATATGTATTGACCATTTCAAAAGAGACATCATTTACTTTTTCTACATAGCTGTAAGATGCAGCTATAGTTCTGTTTTTTTGTTGTTCAACTCTGTATGTTGTTTCAAATCCATTAAATATATTTTGAGTATATGTTAATGAGTTTTGATAAACATTAAAATCAAAAGATTCATCAGGAGCTGCTGGTCTGTTATCTTTATCTGTTCTTTCATAACCAACACCTAAAGATAAATCAAGTTTAGGATAATATCCAGCTTTTGCACTAGTTATATCCTCTTTTGTAGAGTTATAGTTTTTAAGTTTTTCTAAGATAATTGGATTTGTTGAAAGCACTTCTTGAATGGTTGATGGAAGGTTTTGTGCATTTAATATTGTTGCTACTAACACAGCAAATAACAGCTGTTTTTTCATGTATTCCTCGCATAAATTATTATATATATTTTAATAAGATTGATTATATATCAAAGAGGCTTATATTGTCAATGAAATATATATAATTATAGTAATTTGGGGAAAATTCGAGTTGTGATTATCTAATTATGATATAATCTTTCCCATTAAAATAGGTAATTAAGGGCTTAAATGCGTTCATCAGATGTAAGTGAAATTTTAAATAACAAAGATAAACTTTTAACTCAAACATATTTCGATTTACAAAGACTTTTTGAAGATAAGTATGGTCATGATACTGTTGTATTTATGGAGATTGGAACTTTTTATGAAGTTTATGAAGTAAATAACAATGATGAACAAGTGGGTAAAGCAAAAGAGATAGCTGAACTTCTAAATATCCAACTAACTAAGAAAAATAAAAGTATCATAGAAAACTCAGACAAAAATCCACTTTTAGCTGGTGTTCCTGCTGTTAGTTTTGAGCGATATTTAAGCCGTTTAATCTCTGAGCAAAAATATACTGTAATCGTAGTTAAGCAAAAAGGTAATCCACCTAAAATTAGCCGTTATATCTCTCAAATCGTTTCCCCTGGTACAAACTTTGAACATATTGTAGATAACGATGACAACTACATAGTCTCGCTGTTAGTTGATTGTCATAAAGGGATTTATAATGTTGGATACTCTGCGATAGATGTAACAACTGGAAAAACTTTTCTTTATGAGACTCATGGAACAAGTGAAGATCCATCTTATGCTCTTGATGAGGTTTTTAATCTCTTAAATATTTATAGAACTAGCGAGGTTGTAGTTACATTTTTAGATGGGATAACTGAGCAAAGACATGTGATGGGGTATCTTGAGATTGCAGAGCATTATCACTATAGTGTGAACAACGAAAGACCGAAGATTGATTTTCAAAATGAGCTTTTTCGTGAAGTTTATCAGATTCAGTCACTACTCTCACCCATAGAACATTTAGACTTAGAACGAAGCCCAATGATAACGGAATGTTTGGCTATTTTGGTTCACTTTGTAATAGAACACGACATTCATATAGTTCAAAAACTAAATCGTCCAACTCTTATAGACAATCGCCGTTTTATGTATCTTGGAAATAATGCTCTAGAGCAAGTTGGAATCATCTCTAAAGATAAAAAAGAGTTTACACTTTTAAAGATGCTTGACAAAAGTGCAACAGCGATAGGGCGACGACTTTTAAAAGAGCGACTTCTAAATCCTATCATGGAGAAAGAGGAACTTGAGAGACGATATAACTTGATAGAAAAGGTATCTTCTCATGTTAGATTTTTAGATGAGACTATGAGGGGTGTTTATGATGTTGAGAGGCTTTCTCGTCGTTTAGCTCTTGGGCGACTTCACCCTTTTGAGATGAATCATGTTTATGAGTCTATGCTTAGTGTAAAAGAGTTGATGGGTTATGTTAAAAAACATAAAATCCAGAAAACTCCTTTTCATGAGTCTGAACTTGATGAATTTCTAAGAGATATTTCTAAAAGTATAGACTTAGATGTTTCAAGACGATTTACAAACAACACAGTAGATGAAAACTTTTTGATGAGTGGAGTTGATGAGACTATAGATACTTTGGTTCATGAAAATGCTGTTATGCTGATAGCTTTTGGGGATATTATGGCTAAGATTGAAAAGCTTTTAGTTGATGCTAATGCTGGGAGTGTAAACCGTCTTGTTACTCTTGGATTACTAGAGAAAGAGGGTTACTACATCTCACTTAGTAAAAACCGATACTCTCAGATTGAGAGTGAGTTTACTAAAGATGATGAATTTTCTAAATTTAGTGTAAAAAAATTAACAAATAGTGTGAAAATAACATCAACTTTTACAGATGATTTATCTGATAAAATCATGAAAAATCGTCGTAAAATTGTGACACTAGTAAAAGATAGATATATTGCTCTTCAGGGGGTTTATGAGAGGAGATATTCGCTTCTTTTTGATAGAGTTATAAGCTATGTCGCAGATATCGATGTAGGTGTGAGTTCATCAAAAGTGGCACAAACATATAAACACTCTCGACCGATGATAGTTGAAGTTCCTGAGGATGAAAACTTTATGCAGATTATGCAACTTCGTCACCCTCTCATTGAGGTTCAAGAGCGAGGTGGAATTTATGTTCCAAATGATATTGTGATGGGAAGTCGTGATAATATGGACTTACCACACCCTCAAACGGTGATGCTTGAAGTTGGCGTGCATGATGGGCATGATATTAACGGTGTACTTCTTTATGGGATAAATTCTAGTGGTAAATCTTCACTTATGAAAAGTATAGGGATAGCTGTTTTAATGGCTCAGTCTGGCTTTTTTGTGAGTGCTGCTGTTATGAAGTTCTCTATTTTTGATTCACTCTTTACAAGAATTGTCTCAAAAGATAATCTTGCTAAGGGCTTATCAACTTTTGCAGTTGAGATGTTGGAGATGAAGAACATTTTTAACCGTTCAACAGTTCGCTCTTTAGTTTTAGGTGATGAGATAAGTCATGGAACTGAAACACTATCTGGTGTAGCTATTGTTGCTAGTGCCATAATGAAGTTAGCAAAGACTAGATGTCTGTTTTTGTTCGCAACTCATTTGCATCAACTCTCAACCATGAAAGAGATTACTTCTCTTGATAATGTTGTTGATTTACATCTTAGTGTTGAGTATGATGAAGAAAAAGATACTTTGTTGTTTAACCGAGTTTTACAAGAGGGAAGCGGAAGTAGTATCTATGGTTTGGAGTTTGCAAAATCACTTCATATGGATAGTGAATTTTTAGATACAGCAAACAAAATCAGAAAAAGACTTGCAAATGATTTTGATGAGTTAGAGCTTTTAGTGAAGAAAAAGAGGTCAAAATACAACAAAGAGTTGTATGTAACAAAATGTGTAATCTGTGGAGCGATGGCAGAAGATGTCCATCATATATCACAGCGCTCACTGGCAGATAAAGCAGGTTTTATAGGGCATTTTCATCAAGATAACAAACATAATCTTATTCCACTTTGT
>JAIOSY010000036.1 GCA_021107375.1 Sulfurimonas sp. | reverse complement strand
AATACTACAAACAATTTATTACAAGAGATGAATTTATCTAGCGACCAAGCAAACCAAAGACAAAGAGTTTCTAATAACTCTGGAGATATAAACTCCAAAATGCAACATAAAGAGATGATGAAAGAGATGTCAAGTGGAGAGGGTGATGAGTATCAATAAGAAAAAAGTTTTGTTGTCACTCCATCGTGACAAAATGATTTCGGCAAATAGCTTAGGGAGACAAGGGGTAAAACCCCTTGAACTATGTCATTGTAACATAGGTGCAAAAATGCACATAAGCAGTAATACGATTAGTAGCTTATTCATGAAATCTCCCTTGATTCGATCTTGGAGGGCAAAAAAAAAGGTTGTGAATGGGGATCAATCCATCACAACCTATTTTACCGCTCCGTTAATCGAACCAAGTTACTAATCGTAACGGAAATTATATCAAAAAAAAGTAAAATAATCAATTCAAAGAGAGAAACAGTTTAATCTCGAATCTGAACACGAATCGCTTTTTGATTTACCAAAGCATCAGCTATTTTTTTTCTAGCTGATTCTACAAGTCTAGAGAAAGTTGTTCTTGATATTTGCATCTTATCTGCACACTCTTGTTGATATAAAGATTCTAAATCTGCTAAACGAATCGCTTCCATCTCATCTTCATAAACTATAACTTTTTCAAGTGATTTTCCCTCAACCCCACACGGTTTAAAACAAACCTCTGTGTGGTCGGCATCTATATTTCTGTTTTTTCTTCTTCTTCCAATCACAAATTTTCCTAAATATTAAGTTCTTTTTTTAGATTTTATCGAACATATGTTCAAAAGTCAAGTATATAAATTTATATTATCTCTTGACTTTTGAACATATGTTCGTTATAATTCTGCACATATGTTCATATAAACTAATTTTAAAGGATAAATTATGAGAGGAAATACTCAAGGTAGAGGTCAAGGACAAAGAGGTCAGGGACAAGGTAGAAGAGGTCAAGGAAATGGAATGAGAGATGGTTCTGGTGGTGGAAACAGAAGAATGCAAAATAATCAAGCTTGTAAAAAAGATGGTTCTGGTTTCGGACAAGGGCAGGGTCAAGGAAAAGGGCAAAATAGAGATTAATTTTAAAAGGGCATAATCAATTATGCCCTTTTACTTATTGATGGTGTTTATTCTCTTCATCAGGGTCAAATTCACAACATTCGCTAATTGTTTTATGTGGGTATCTTATATATTCATAACCTTGGTATGCTGTGTATGCTCCAAATATAATAACACTTACAGCCGCTAGTCTTATCATTATATTTCTAAATTTAGTATTTTTATAAAGTCCTACAAAAAAGCCTAAGCTAAAAAGTGCAGGGATAGTACTAAGTCCAAATATAAGCATAACTAAAGCACCGTAAAAAGCACTGGCTGTACTAGCTGCTGTTACTGCAAAGAAATAGACTAAGCCACATGGAAGAAGTCCGTTTAACATTCCTAGTATGAAAAAACTTGTTAATGATTTTGTTTTAAGAAATTCACGGAAAAGATTTTTATACCATGATGCATTAGAATCAGAGTGTCCTATAATAGTTAAATATTTTATTTGCCCAGATAAAGATAAACCAGCTAAAATCATGAAAATACCAGCCAGTATAAGTAATGAACCGTTTGCAATATTGTTAAACATTGCAACACCACCGAGAAAACCAAACATTGCACCTAAAATTACATAAGTAAAAACTCTACCTAAAGAGTAGAGTAAATGAGCTGTTGCTTGTTTTGGCTTACTCCAGTTGTCTTCTATTTTTGTACTACTATAGGCGATAATAATTCCACCACACATCCCTATACAATGTCCAAAAGAGCCTAAAAAGGCTATTGTGATAATTGAGACTATATTTATCGCTTCCATCTAAAATCTATGCTGTAACAGCGTCTTGTGGGAGTATGTTTTCTGGTGTTCCATCAATATTTACTACATTTAATTCTGGGTGTATTAAAGCTCTTAACTCTTTTTGAACAACCATTTTTGTTGTCATAAGACTCATAGAACAACCTGAACAAGTTCCTATAAGTTCTATATAAACACTACCATCTTTTACACCAACTAGAGTTATCCCTCCACCATGTGAATTTACATACTGACTAACTTTTGGTATATTACTTTTTACTGCTTCATATATCTCTTCATCCGAAAATGGTATCATAACTAACTATCCTTTTTTTTTAAAATATTGTAAATCTAAAGTGTGTAAAGCCTAAAATCTCTTCCATATCTCTAACAACTTCTTGCATAATCTCACCCTCTCTCGTTCCCGAGAAGAGTCTTGCCATCACATAACCATTCATCAAGCCTATTACAACTTGACCATTACTTGTTTCATATACAGATATACTAAGGGGCATTTTTGCTGCCATAAACTTACTTTCATCTGCCATTAACATTTCGCCAGAGAGTTTACCATTACAAAACTTAATAATTTTAACTTTACCAACATCTTCTCCACCATCTTCTAAAACTTCTTGTTGTTGGTCGATAATAGTTGTCACATGCCAACCATCTTGTTTGTTTATTCTACTCTCAATTAGTTCTACTGTTTTATCAAAATCATATGTTGATGTTATCTCTTTAAAAAACATTGTAGGGGCAGCCACTTTAAAAGCTATACCAAATATAAATATGCTAAATACTAAACCTAAAATTACACCTACTAAAACTGATAACTTATTATTCATTTTATTCATTAATGCTACTCGATACAAATTTTTTCTGCTTTACAAGCTTGAATAGTTTTAAATGTTACAAACATAACTACAACTGTTGTTAAAAGGATTAGACTCATTGATGCAAAATATGTAAGACTATTGTGATAAGTCATCTCCATCATGAGTGTTGCTATTGTTATTGCTGCTAGAGGGAAAGTATATGCCCACCATGAGATAAAAAACTCTTTTATATCATACATTCTTATCATAAATAATAGTAAAAACAGTGTGAAAAGTGCGACAGAGTATAAAAATACACTAAACATATCTATGCTACCACTTGTTATTCTAAAATAACTCACAAAACCAACTGCTGGTGGAGCGATTAAAATAAAAAATGTTGGGATTAATTTTTTAGCAATAGGATGGTGAAAAATAACTCTGTTCATTGTTATAGTAAATAAAATTATCCAAAAGAACATACCCAAAGCAAAGAAAAATAGTGATACATACATTGGAGCAGCTTCAACACCGATAATAGGAACTAAAACATTACCAACTATGGGGATAAACCAAGCAGGATTACTATGTACAACTTTTAATTCGGTGTGTATCCAGTAGTTCATAACATAGAGCGTAAAAAATAGTTGAAGTGGTGTACCGATATACCAAAGTAATATAGAAAGTGTTGGAGCAAAGTCATAATAGGCGATAGAGAGTAGTAAAAAACTTATAGAGATTGCTGCTGTAAATGAACTTTTTATAGGATGTTTAAACTCTTTTTTT
>JAIOSY010000156.1 GCA_021107375.1 Sulfurimonas sp. | reverse complement strand
TCACTCCCTTTTTTTAGACAATCATAAACTAATAATTTTTTATATATAATATCCTAATTTAAATTATGGAATAACAAAATGAAAAAAACTATCATTTTCACGGCTCTTTTTATATTAGTATTAGCATTACTTCCGATACTTGGAAATAAATTTGTAAAAGAAAAACTTGATATTAAAATAGAAACTTTAAAAGCTAATGGAATTGAAAGTAGAAACTCTATAGAAAAATTAACTTATTTAAATAGTTCAAGACATTATGAGTTTATTTTAAGCGATATGGATAAGTTTTCAAACTATTTAAGTCATTATTCTGATAAGCAACTCTCCCCACATACATCTGCAATGTTAATGGGAACAGTTATTGGAGTTGATTTAAATTATAGTAATTTTCCTTTTAGTGAAGCAGTTTCTATAGATATTTATCCAATGAGCTTTTCAGATGAAATAATGAAAGAGTTAGAGATAAAAGATAAAAACTTTTTTGAGTATATTGAAAATTTTTTAATACAAAAAGGAATTTTGTATCATATAAATTATAATATTGCTACTGAAAGTTTTGGTGGTTATATAAAAGATATCGATGAACAACAAACTATGAGTAATGCTTCAGAACTTGTGGTAAAGTTAACAAAAGCAACTTTTAAAGGTGAAGGTGGTTTTATTACTCCATCGTCTTTACAAATGAATATAGATAAGATAGTTATAAATATGATAAAAGCAAATCAAAATATATCAATTGATTTAAATAAGTTTAGTTCAACATCAATTTTTAACTCAAAAACCACATATTTAACATCATCAAAAATAAACTCTTTATCAATTGATGTAGATGGTATAGTTAATAATAGTGGCTCTTTAAAAATTTCAGATATGGATATGAATATTGTCTCAAATACAGAAGAAAAAAAGGCAAAATTTAATTTAAAAAGCTCTTTTTCTAAAATGTTTGTTGAATCAAATAAGTTAAATTTCATAGCTTCAAATTTCAACTCAGATTTAAAGTTGTTTGATTTAGATAAAAATTCATTAGAAGAACTTAGGGTTTTAATATCCAAATCAAAATCAGGAAATTCTATCTATTTAAATAAAGAAATAAGAGATAGTTCTATTAAATTACTCTCTAATGGTTTGAAGTTTGATATAAAAGATTTTTCTATAAAAAATATTAAAATTGATAATGATGATTTAAAGGGATTTAAAATTGACTCAAAAATTATTTTAAAAGAGGAGATGAATTTAGCAAAAAATATTGGATATAATCCTTTTTATCTCTCTAAAAACTTAGATTTAGATTTTAATCTTAAAGTATCAAAAAAAATATTTAGTAAAGTTTCGTCAATCTTCCCAATGACAATGTTTGCATATAGTTATGCTAAAGAGGATATGGATGATTTAATATTTGATATTAGATTCAATAATAATGAACTAAGTGTTAATGGTAAAGCTTTGGGAAATTAAAATAGTTGTGAAATTATTATTACTATTATTTTTATCATTATCAGTTTATGCAACAACGCTGCATCTTGCAACTTCAACTAATCCATCAAGATTAAATCCTATACTTGCAACTGATTCTAGTTCTTCAGAGATAGCAAGTTTTATCTTTAATGGGCTTGTAAAATATGATAAAGATTCTTCAACAATTATTGGTGATTTAGCGACTTCTTTTTATTATGAAAATAATACAAGCTTGGTATTTGAACTAAATCCACATGCCAAGTGGCATGATGGAGAAAAATTTTCTGCAAAAGATGTACTCTTTACCTATAAAACTTTAATCTCATCAAAAATAGCTTCCCCCTACAGTGCTAATTTTAGATTTGTAAAAGATGTGGAAATTATAAACGAGCATAAGGTGCGAGTGATTTATACTAAGCCATATTTTAAAGCTTTAGAGACTTGGATGATGGGTATTATTCCAGAGCATATTTTAAAAAATGAAACAAATATAATGAATGCAAAATTTAACACAAAACCAATAGGAACAGGTGCTTATAAACTTCATCAATTAGAACATTCTAAAAATATTATTTTAGTTGCAAATGATGATTATTTTATGGGAAAACCTAAGATAGATAAAATCTCTTTTCATGTAATAGCTGACCCAATGACAAGATTTTTGATGTTAAAAGCAACTTCTCTTGATATTGGGAATATTGAACCTATGCAGTTTGAAAGACAGTTAACAGATGAGTTCTTTAAAAATTTTAATATTTATGAGGAGATAAGCCACTCATACACTTATCTTGGATTTAATCTAAGAAGAGATAAGTTTAAAAATCCAAAAGTAAGACGCGCTTTATCTTTAGCTATAACTAGAAAAGAGTTAGTTGAGATTTTATTTTTTAAACATGCAAAAGTGTGTACTGGCCCATTTTTACCAGCCACAAAAGCTTTTAACCCAGAAGTAAAATCTCCAACTCAAGATATACAAAAAGCAAAACAGCTTTTAAAAGAGGCAGGATATGATGAAGATAATCCATTTACTTTTGAGATAGTTACTTCAAACTCTAGTAGTATTCGCCCTTATGCTGCTCAAATTCTTCAACATCAACTTAAAAAAGCTGGTGTTATTGTAAATCTTAGAGTTATGGAGTGGCAGGCATTTTTAAATATGGTAGTTTTTCCACATGAATTTGATTCTGTACTTTTAGGTTGGGGATTATCCTCAACTCCTGATCCATATCTTTTTTGGCATACTGATTCTGATAAAAAAGGTGGTTTTAATCTAGTTGGTTATGATAATCCAAAAATGGATGAGATGATAGAACGCTCACAAAGTATGATAGATAGAAAAGAGTTGTCTTTGTTATGGAAAGAGATGTTCAAGATTATAGTTGATGATAATCCATATCTTTTTTTATATATTCCAAACTCTATCACAACAGTAGATAAAAATATTAAAAATATAGAACCAAGTTTGAGTGGGATTTGGCATAATTATATAAAATGGGAAAAGGCAGAGATAAAATGATAATACTTTTTGATTTAGATGGAACGCTGATAGATTCAACCGATGCAATTGTTAGCACTTTTCATTACTCTTTTGATGTGCATGAAACTGAACATCCAAGTGATAAAGAGATAATGGCTTTAATTGGTTATCCACTTGATATTATGTATAAAGAGTTGGGTGTAGAAGATGATAAAGTTTGGGATTTCGTTGCTACATATAAAGAGGAATATAGAAAAATATCAACTATTAAAACTCAGCTTTTGGCATGTGCAAAAGAGGCTGTTGAAAATGCTAGTAAAATTGCAACCTTAGGAATTGTAACAACCAAAACAGGAAGTTATTCTGAAATATTGATGGAACATTTTGGTTTGATGCAATATTTTGATGTTTT
>JAIOSY010000046.1 GCA_021107375.1 Sulfurimonas sp. | reverse complement strand
TTTTATCGAAGATGGCGATGAGATTGAGTTAGATACTGATGCTCATGTTTTACAGTTAAATGTAAGTGAAGAAGTTTTAGCAGAGCGTAAAGCTAAATGGAAACCTTACAAAAATGAAGTAAAATCAAAATGGCTAAAAAGATACCAATTATTAGTTTCAAATGCATCAAACGGTGCAGTACTGAAAACTGAATTATAAAAAAGGAAAAAGATACGTGAATGCAATTGCAATAAAACATAATGATGAAATTATTGATTTACAAACTGCTGAGGAGTTAGGTTTTGAGGGTGAACAGATTCATCTTGATAATTCAGCAGATTCTTTGGAAGTTCTTCGTCATTCGACAGCTCACCTTATGGCTCAAGCTATAAAGTCGTTATATCCAGATGCAAAATTTTATGTTGGGCCAACTGTAAAAGAGGGTTTTTACTATGATTTTAAAACTGAATCTGAAATAGGTTCTGGTGATTTAAAAAAGATAGAAAAACAGATGCTTTCGTTTGCTAAGAAAAAGTATAAGATAGAAAAATATTCTATCACTATGGATGAAGCTAAAGAAAAATTTAAAGATGACCATTTAAAACTTGCAGTTATGGAAAGAATTCCTGATAATACTGTTTCTATATATAAGCAAGGTGATTTTGAAGATTTATGTCGTGGACCTCATTTACCATCTATTGGGCTTATTCGTTACTTTAAACTTACTAAAATAGCGGGTGCTTATCTTGGTGGTGATTCTAAAAATGAGATGTTAACTCGTATATATGGTATAGCATTTGCAGATAAAGAGTCGCTTAAAGCACATATGGATATGTTAGCAGAAGCTGAAAAAAGAGACCATAGGAAACTTGGAAATGAGATGAAACTTTTTACTTTCCGTGAAGAGGTTGGGGCAGGTTTTCCTATATGGTTACCTGCTGGTGGTCGTCTTCGTGCTAGACTTGAAGATTTACTTTTTAAAGCTCACCGTAAAAGAGGTTATCAGCCAGTTCGTGGTCCAGAGATGTTAAGAAGTGACCTTTGGAAAACTTCAGGTCACTATGAAAATTATGGCGAAAATATGTACTTCACTAACATTGATGAGTTAGAGTTTGGTGTAAAACCGATGAACTGTGTTGGGCATATCAAAGTTTATGAAGATGAGCTTCACTCTTATAGAGATTTACCTATTAAATATTTTGAGTATGGTGTTGTTCATCGTCATGAGATGACAGGTGCTTTGCATGGTTTATTCCGTGTTCGTGAATTTACTCAAGATGATGCACATATTTTCTGTACGACTGATCAGATTGAAGAGCAAATCATAGAAGTTGTTGATTTTGTAGATAAAATTATGTCAACTTTTGAGTTTGATTATAAGATGATGGTTTCTACTCGTCCAGAAAAAGCTGTTGGAAGTGATGAAGTTTGGGAAGTATCAACTCAAGCACTCAAAAATGCAATGGATAAAAATTCATTACCATATGAGATAGATGAGGGTGGTGGAGCTTTTTATGGTCCTAAGATTGATATCAAAATTACAGATGCAATTGGTCGTGAGTGGCAATGTGGAACAATTCAGTTAGATTTTAATCTTCCTCAAAGATTTGAACTTGAGTATAATGGTGAAGGCAATGAAAAAATTCAACCAGTAATGATTCATCGTGCTATTTTAGGCTCTTTTGAGAGATTTATTGGAATTTTAACTGAGCATTATGCTGGTGAATTTCCAATGTTTATCGCTCCTACACAAGTAGCTATTGTTCCTGTGGCAGAGACACATAAAGAATATGCTAAGGTTTTATCCGATAAACTTATCGATATTAATGCCGATAGTGAAATATATGCTAAAAATGATTCTTTAAATAAAAGAATTAGAATTGCAGAAAAAACTCGTGTTCCGATGATAGTTGTTATTGGTGATGAAGAGATAGAAAATAAAACCGTAGCGATTAGAGATAGAAGAACTAGAGAGCAATACAACCTAAGCGAAGAGGAATTCCTTAAGCTTATACAAACTAAAGTAAATGAGGTAAATTTTTGAGTAATAAGAAAAACCGTGTAATAATGAATGATGATATTCGTGCAACAGAGTTAAGATGTAATGTGGATGGGGGTGAGTCTTTAGGAATTATCTCTTTTGATGAAGCTATGGATAAAGCAAATGAATTAGGGCAGGACTTAGTTTTAATAGCTCCAGATGCAAAACCACCTGTTGCTAAAATTATGGATTACGGTAAATTCAGATACCAAGAAGAGAAAAAACTCAAAGAGCAAAGAAAAAACCAAGTTAAAATCGTTGTAAAAGAGATTAAGCTTTCGGTTAAAATTGCTGAAAATGATATGAACTATAAAGTTAAACATGCGAGAGAATTTTTAGAGAAAGGTTTTCATGTAAAATTCCGTGTTTTCTTAAGAGGTCGTGAGATGGCTCACCCAGAAGCTGGAAAAGAAGTTTTACTTCGTGTTTGGCCAATGGTAGAAGATATCGGTGTAATGGAAAAACCACCAAAATTTGAAGGTCGTTACTTCAATATGTATGTAACTCCACAAAAATAATTCTAAAATCAAAATAGCAATGCATTTACTGCGTTGCTTCATTCGTCACGTACATTAGTACGCTTCCTCAATCAGCCCTTGTAACTACATCACTCTTTTGATTTTATTGTTACATTAAATAATTTCACTTTTCTCTGGTGGAAATCTTGGCATGTGGGAATCTTAGCTGAAAGCAATAAGTGCTCAGTAATTTAAATAAATAGTTATACTACTTCAAAAGGACATCACTTGATAAATGGTTATTATATTGAGACAGATAAGACAAAATTAAATATTGATATGATTCACTCTTTTCTTAGTAAATCATATTGGGCTAAGAATATCTCTATAAAAACAGTTTCTAGTTCAATTGATAATTCAATTTGTTTTGGTGTATATACATCATCTGGAGAGCAGTGTGGATTTGCTCGTGTTATCACAGATTGTGCTACTTTTGCTTATTTAGCAGATATTTTTATTCTTGATAAACATAGAGGTAAGGGTCTTAGTAAATGTTTACTAAAAACGATTATTGCTCATAATAAATTACAGAATTTACGAAGAATGATGCTACGAACCGAAGATGCACACGAGCTTTATAAAAAATTCGGATTTAAAACTTTAGATGATGGAGATAAATTTTTAGTACTTTAGCTTTTCTAGTTCCCAAGTTTTACTTGGGAATTCTTCTCGTTTAACTACTTAACAATCTTAGCTTTTAATTCATCTTCGCTTATTGCATCACTTACATATTTTACAACTACTAACTGTTCAGTCTCATTTATGTAATACTCAGCTATATGTTTATTTTCAAGTGAGTGAAGTTTCTCTTCATCTATCTCGGCATGTGGGATGTATAGGTGTGAGTGTTTTGTTGGGTTTTGTAATTTTAGAGTCCATAGTAACCAGATTGTTGCAGTTACAGCTACTGATATGCCGATAACTCCTCTGTCACTGATGTCAAGCATTAAACCTGTAAATGTTCCACCTACAAATGTAGCAAAATATGCAACTGAGTTTGAGATTCCTAGTGCTGCACCTTTTTGGTGAACTTTTGCGAACTTTGTTATCATCGACTGAACTAAAGGCTCCATCATATTAAATGCGATAAAAAACATTGAAACACCAACTATAAACATTGTGCTTGAAGTTGTTAACCCCATTAGTAAAAATGCACCTATAAAAAGAACGATAGATACTAAAAATATCTGTTTAGGTTTGTTGTATTTTTCTCCAAATACAGCAGCAGGTCCCATAGCGATTAGTCCTAAAATCATCGCTGGAAGATAAGCCATACATAAATCAGACTTTTCCCAAGCAAAAGTATCACTTGTAAGAATGATAGGGATTAAAACAAATGCAGCAGTCATTAAACCTTTTTGCATAGCATTGATAATAATCATATTTAGAAGATTTGAGTCTTTTAAGATGTCAGAAGTTTTAACCACTCCGTGGTAAATATGTTTAATTCTTGGAGGTGTCGGAACTTTTGTAAAAAGGATTATCATTGCTAAAACTGATAAAACAGCAGTGATGATAAATAGAGTATCAACACCATAAGAAGCACCTATAACTGGACCAAGACCCATAGCAAGAGCAAAACTTAAGGCGATTGAGCC
>JAIOSY010000168.1 GCA_021107375.1 Sulfurimonas sp. | reverse complement strand
CCAACTTATGTATCAATGGGCTCATATCTTTAATACGAAAGGTTATAGATTAAGCGATGGTGCAGAAAAAGGTGCTGCTGGTGTTGCAGATTTATATGCTCTATCTTTAAAAGTTGATGGTATTGGTGACGAGATAAGTGACTTTTTAGATGAAACAACTGTTTTTGCATCAGTTGCTTATACTAATTATGATGCAAAATCAGGTAATACAATATTTAGTAGAGATGCCGCAGATGATGGAAAAAATCAAACTGGTCAATCTATTTGGTTAGGTGTTATTATCCCTGATGGTATTACAGATGCTGGTAAATTTGGTTTTGAATACAATTATGGTTCACAATACTGGACACCTATGACTTGGGCTGAAGATACTGCAATCGGTTCAAAAATAGCTGTTCGTGGTTCTGCTTATGAAGCATACTGGAACTTTAACCTTTTTGGTGTTAAATACTTACCATCTCAAGTAAGATACACTTATGTTCAACATGACTACACACCAAATATTAACTGTACTGGTTGGATTCCATCAGAAAAAGCTGATATTGTAGCTCAAAATCTTAGATTAGCTATTAGTTATAGATACTAATCTTTTTCATAACTTATACCTCTTGGTATAAGTTACACTTACTTTAAAAATAACTCCCAATTAACCTTTTATATAATATTTTTTTATACAAATCATAAGCTAAAATTAACATACCAATATAATAAAATCTTATATATTAAAATCAATACACCATTTGTTACAAATCTTTTAATTATTATATTTTTTTATATAAGATTTTATTGTTTTTCCCATTTTATCTGATAAAATCAATACAGTTTAATAACAAAAGGGGAAACAAATGAAGATAAATAATATAATTACCTTATCAACAATTGCTTTTTTAAGTACAACTCTTTATGCTCAAACTGATGTAGAAATTTTACAAGAACAAGTTAGAGCATTAATGAATAAAGTAGCAGAACTAGAAAAAAAACAATCAACTCAAAAAAGTATTGCACTAACAAATAATGATGGGGTTGATATAGGTGCTTTAGTTACAAAAGTAGAAAAAATAGAAAAAAAACAGGTTAAACAAACTAAAAAACTATCTAAAGTTAATGCCTTAGCTGCAAAAGATAACATTAAATTTGATGTAGACTTTAGAACCTCTTATGATAAGATTGAATATAAAACTGCAAGTGGTGAAAAATATAGCAATAATGCACTATATTCAAACAGACTATTATTAGGAATGGGTTATAAACCAACTGATAATATGATGTTTAAAGGTCAATTAGCATACAACAAAGCGTTTGGTGCAAATTATCAACAGCGTGGGCTTGGTTATGATTCATTTGACTGGATTATTAATGAAAACTTAACTGATGATACTCTAAAAGTTAGAGAGGCTTACTGGTTTTGGTCTCCAACAGTTGGTGGTTTTCCATTAACCCTTAGTGTTGGTCGCCGTCCATCAACAAATGGCTATCTTATCAACTTAAGAGATGATGATAAAGCAAAATCTCCTATGGGTCATATAATAAATATGGAATTTGACGGGGCATCAGCTAGCATAAAATTAGATAAGTATGTATCTGGAAGTTATCTTAAAGTATGCGTTGGTCGTGGACTTACAAATGCTACTGCTAGGTTTGATCAAACCGGCAAAGATTATATAAAATAAGGAGGTGATGCTTTAGATAATATGGATCTTATCGGAATCATCTATAAACCTTACGATGATGGTCAATACTCTTTGATGACAAACTACTATCGTGCTTTTAATGTAGTTGGCAATGATGTAACTGGTCAAAATGGTGGAACACCTACAGTTCCGGTGATGACTACTTATGGTGAAATGGATGGAGCAGTAATATCTGGTAAAATTGATGGTATCGGTGATGAAATAAATGACTTTTTAGATGAAACAACTATTTTTGCATCATTTGGTTGGTCACAAACTAGACCTGAAGATAATCAGAGAATGCTTGGTTTTGCTGATAAAAAGAGTGGTACATCTTACTGGATTGGTACTCAAATGCCTAACCTTACAGGTGGTAAATTTGGTTTAGAATATAACCATGGTTCAAAATACTGGAGACCATTTACTTATGGTGAAGATACTATGATAGGTTCAAAAATGGCAGCTCGTGGTGATGCTTATGAAGCTTACTGGACTCAGCCTATTATAGATAAAGTATTTTCTATGCAAATTAGATATACATATATGAAATATGACTACACTGGTTCAAATGCTTTCTTTGGAGATGCTGGAACACCAATCTCTATTAGTGAAGCTACACCAGATGCTATTGAAAAAGCTTCAGATCTTCGTGTTTATTTCAGATATAGATACTAAAAAAAATTTAAAGAACTCGCAAAGAGTTCTTTAAATAAATCTTCAATATTATTCTATAATTCAATAGTTAAGAGCTACTTATAACAAACATAATCTAAACTTCTTCAAAGCCCTACAGTGTGTACTTTTAGAACATTCTTTTAAAAAAAATCAACCTATAAAACTAATCTTAAGCTTCTAGCTAGTAGAATTAATTACTTTATCTAAAAAAAGGGAAAATGAATGAAGAAAAATGAAATCTTAGAAGAGATTCTAGCTGAAGTTGATAAACATCCTGAAATTATGTCTCGTCGTGATGCGATGAAATATTTAACAATTTCTCCGATGGCTGCATCAATTCTGGCGAGTGCTACAGTTGGTACCGCATCTGTTAGTGCATCTAGTGTAAAAGGTAAAATAGTTATCGTTGGTGGTGGTTTAGCTGGAATGAGTACTGCTGCTCGTCTTATGAATACTGCATCAAATTTAGAGGTTACAGTAATTGAGCCTGATCCATTATCTGTATCTTACCAACCAGGACAAACACTTGTTGGTGGTGGTATCTGGGATGTAACTGAAGTTCAATACAACAGAGATGACAAAGTACCTAGTGGTGTTAAACTGATTAAAGGTGCAGTTACATCTTTTGACCCTGATAATAACAAAGTTACAGTTGATGGCAAAGAAGAGGTATCTTATGATCAAATGATTATCGCTACTGGTCTTATGCTAGACTTTGATTCAATTAATGGTTTAGATGGCGTTATTACATCTTCTGGTGAAAACTCTAAAACTAGAGAAAAAGTTGGTAAAAATGGTGTTCACTCTATCTATTTTCAAGATGGAGCACAGGATACTT
>JAIOSY010000109.1 GCA_021107375.1 Sulfurimonas sp. | reverse complement strand
TTTGGTTTATTTTTATTGGGATAAGATATTTAGATGTACTTGCAGTATAAAATGTGGGAGTTCCCATTTTAAGAGCAGTTTTTATTTTTCTTTGTAAAGTTTTTTTATTAATATTTGTAAATATATTATCAATATATTTATCTAATAAATCATTTTCTTTTAATGAAGTATGAATTTCTAGCCACTTGTTAAAGTGTTTAATTTTAAGTTCATTATCAAGTATGATAATTCCATTATCAATATTTGATATTAGCTTTTCATTTACATCATAGCTTCTAAAATAGTGTTTAGTTGATTTTTCAGCCATACTATTGATTCATCCTTAGTTAATATAAATATTTCACCATTTATTTTTTGGTCTTCAAAATTTAGTTGAGTATCTATAACAATAACTTTTGAATATTGAGAAAATGTTTCATTTTTTCCCATCTCATTTAATGGTATTTTACTAATATTTGGTAGTGAAAATTTAACTTCTGTATTCATCTCTTGAGCTAATCTTGTTGTTAGTGATGAAGTTAGTACATTTGTTAATTCTAAGATTGCATCATCTAAGTCATCTTCACTTTCTAGTTCAAGGTGAGTAGATAAGTTTTTAGCACTTTCACTATCTATGAAAAAAGCACTTTCACCATTAAATTCTCCAACAAAAGCTTGAGTTGAAAAAAAGTAACTCTCACTTTTAAGAGATTGAAATTGATTTAAAAGTTCGCTAGTATTCATAATTTTTATGTCTGGAATACTTAGTGAAGCAAAGGCATCTAACATTTCAGCAACAACAGCTGCTGCATTTCCATATGCTATATTCATTAACTCTTGTAGTACATCTCGTTCATCTTCTGTTAGTTCATCATTCATTATATTAACTCTAATATCTTTTGCATTTTATCTGTATTTATAGGTTTTTGAATATGAAGTTTGGCTCCAAGCTCTAATACTTTTGTTTTTGCTTTTTCTTGCACATCTGCAGAAACTATAATTACTTTTAGTTTTGGATTTAATTTTAACATTAAAGGTAGTGCTTCATAACCATCCATTATTGGCATAGTTAAATCTAAAAAAACTATATCTGGTTTTTCACTTTTAACTAACTCAACACCTTCTTTACCATTAGTTGCTTGGATTATTTCAGCTTCACTAACACACGCTTTAAGTGATTTTACTAAACTAAATCTTGCTAATTTTGAATCATCTACTACCAAATATTTCATCATTTTTCCTTAAAATAGAACCTCTTCATATTTAATGTTTAAACATTCTATATGGCATGTGGAAGTTTTTATATTTGAGATATTATAGCATTCACCAATGCCAAAAGCAAATATATTATCTTTATTTATTATACTAATACCATCACTCATATCAATAAGTGACAGTTTATCATTTTCTAAAATTCTAGCATCACTAACACTATTAAATTCTAATTTTACACTTAGCCAGTCAAAGTCTCGGCTAGAATCTTGTCCTGCAAAAGTCATTAATATAATGCTTGGTGAGATAACTTCTATGGAGCGAAACTCTCCATCTTTAAAGTTATCAAATCTTTCTAAAAACTTTTTTGTGTTAGTTAGTGGTTTCATTTAAAATCCTATTGACAACCTACACATTCCATACTTCTATCTTCTACATCTCCAGAGATTTCTGGTGATTGTGAGCGAAGATAGTAAGTTGACTTAAGTCCTAGTTTCCATGCTAACATATAAATTTCATTTAGGTATCTACCACTTGCTTTATCTAGTGTTATAAAGATATTTAGTGATTGACCTTGATCTATCCATTTTTGACGAATAGCTGCTGCTTTGATTAGAAGTGTTTGATTTAAATCATAGGCTGGTGTATAGTAACTCCAAGTTTCAGGTGATAAATTAGGTACAACTACAGGGATAAGTCCACTAAGATTTTCTTCAAACCATTTTCTTTTAAATACTGGTTCAATTGCTTGAGTAGTTCCAGTTAAAATAGAGATAGAACTTGTAGGAGCGATAGCCATTAGATAACCATTTCTCATCCCGTTCTTTTTAACCTTAGCTCTTAAATCATCCCATTCATATGTTGAAGCAAAAAGACCCCCTCTATCAACAAGATTTATAACTTCTGCATTTGCATAATCTTGAGGCATAACTCCTTTTGACCATTTTGAACCTTCAAATTCAGGATAAGCACCTTTTTCTATTGATAAATCACAAGAAGCTGAAATACAGTTATAACTAACAGATTCCATTATTTCATCTATTTTATCAAAGTGTTCCTGACTTCCCCACTCTATAGAAGATTCTGCTAACATTTGAGCTTCACCCATAACACCAAGACCGATTGAACGACTTTTTATGTTAGTTCTTTTAACTTTTTCAACTGGATAAAAGTTTAAATCAATAACATTATCTAAAGCACGAACAGCAATAGGTACGACTCTGTCTATCTCCTCTTTTGTATTTATTTTAGACAAGTTTACAGAGGCAAGATTACAAACAGCAGTTGCTCCATCTGTTTTTTCTTTTTCAACAACAAAGATTGGCATTCCACCAAGTGAATCAAGAGCAGTAACTTTTTTTGCAGGTTTTTCTAAACCACTATCAACTTTAACTATCTCATTTTCTTCATAACTAACACTATCACCATTTTCAAAAATAAATTTTATTTTATAATGGTTTGGTTGAGTATTTTGAAAAATTTCAGTACAAAGGTTTGAACTTCTAATAATACCGTAGTGATCATTTGGGTTTGATCTGTTAGCATTATCTTTAAAACAGATAAATGGAGAACCAGTTTCAAAGTAAGATGTTAAAATCTTTTTCCATAAATTTTTAGCTTTTAGCTTTTCTTTTATGATGGATTCATCATCTTCTAATTCTATATATCTTTTAGTAAATGCTTCCCCATGAAGTTCTGTTAACTCTCGTACATCATAAGGATCAAAAAGTGTCCAGATTCCATCTTCTTGAACTCTTTGCATAAATATATCATTTAACCACATTGCAGGAAACAAATCATGAGCACGACGACGCTCTTCACCAGAGTTTTTCTTTAAGTCTAAAAAGTCATTTATATCTATATGCCAAGGTTCCATATAAACAGCGATAGCACCTTTTCTAGTTCCAAGTTGGTCAACTGCTATGGCTATATCATTTGTGATTTTAAGAAATGGTACAGTTCCCCCAGCTGCATTTTTATGTCCATCAATAAAAGAACCCATAGAACGGATACCAGTCCAATCCCAACCGATACCACCACCAAATTTAGATAGCATAGCCATCTCTTTGTAAGCATCAAAAATACCCTCGATATTATCAGGTGTTGAACCGATATAGCAAGAGCTTAGTTGGTGTCTAGTTGTTCTAGCGTTTGAGAGAGTTGGAGTTGCAAGCATAACTTGAAACTGAGAAATCATGTTGTAGAATTTTATAGCCCATTCATGCTTGTTCTCTTCTCTTTGAGCCAAGAACATTGAGATAGCCATAAACATATGCTGAGGAAGCTCTATTGGATTAGAATCTCTATCTTTGATTAAGTATCTATCATAAAGTGTTTTAACTCCTAGATAGTTAAACAGCATATCTCTTTCTGGTCTGATATGTTTTTCTAATCTTTCAAGATCATACATTGCTCCAAGACCAAGAAGAAGTCTACCCTCTTTCTCACCACGAGCGAAATATTTTTCTAGCGAACAGTAGCCAGAAAAACCATTTACTTGATGGTAAAGGTTAAACATAAAAAGACGAGATGCTACAAAAGTCCAGTTTGGAGCATCTATATCTATCTTGTCAACAGCAGTTTTGATAAGTGTTTGTTGAATCTCTTTAGATGTTATCCCATCACGAAATAAAATTTGTGCATCAACTTCTAGTTCACTCTGAGATACATTAGTTAAATCTTTAACTGCTGCAGAAGTATATTTTTGAATTTTTGTAATATCTAATGGCTCTGTTCTACCATTTCTTTTTATAACTGTTATCATCTATTCTCCTAACTTATTTAAAAACTCTTTTGAAAATATTATCTACATTTTTTGTATAATAATCGTAGTTAAAACACTCACGAATTTGCTCTTCACTTAATGACTCTCTTAACTCTTTATC
>JAIOSY010000264.1 GCA_021107375.1 Sulfurimonas sp. | reverse complement strand
TGGTTTTAATGTAAGATATAGTGTTGAAGATACAACTATTGATTCTAATGTTTACACAGATAAAACTGAAGCTTTAACTTATGGAGATACATTTGTAAATCCTACTGATTATATAGAAGAGATTTATACAGTAACTGTAAATGCCGTTACAGATAATGCAACTTCATCTTTAGGTACTATAACAGATACAGATGGAAAAATAACTGTAACTAATTCCGATGAAGTAAATGTAACTGATAATACAATCTTTAGAGTTCCTTTTATATTAACTGCTGATGATGTATTGAGTGAGGGAACTAATGGAAATAGTTTAGATGTTGATGGTAGTGAGACACTACATACTACTATAACTATAACTGGAGTTCCAGAGGGAATAAGTGTAGTTGGTGGAACTTATAGTGGTGATATCTTTGTAGATATGAGTGGTGAAAATCGTATAGTAAACTCTGGTAGTTGGATTTTAAATGTTCCAACAGATAGTATAATAGATACACAAGATACTATAAATAATATTGAGTTTAAGGTAGATGGTGAAGTTGTAAGATTTAATGAAATCACTACTGATGGTACTGTAACTATTACCGTAAAACACTCTGATTTAGGTTCTACTACAGACACAGATAGTGAGATGTTTATAATTACGGCAGATGGTTTTGGTGGTGAAGATGGTATAGGTTCAAATCCTACTGTTTACAATGAAACAGGTGGAGCACCTATGGATATTGTACTAACTGGGAATAGTGATGTGCAATTTCTTGAAGATATATCATTTAAATTAAGTGATTTGTATACTGCAAGTGATTATACTGAAACTTCTAATGACAGCGGAAAATTTGCTGTTATAATTGAAGCAGATGAATTACCGGCTGGTTACAGTATAAGTGGAATGATGAGTGCCGATGTTGGTAACGGTACTTTTTATTATGTTTTAGGAGATGGAGATGTTGATGATATTAATACAATATTTACTAATATCTCAATAACTCCACTGGCAGATGTAAATGTAAATACACCAAATACGATTAATCCAAGTTTTAAAGTTCATGTAACAACTTACAATGCTGAAGTTGAATCTGAGAAAAATAGATATGAAGCGATAGGAGATGGAGAGTTAGCACCACAAACAGATTCTATAGTAGTAAATGTAACATCAACTAGTGTGGTAGAGAGTGATAATGATACAGATAGTGATACTTATGTAGATGCAACCCAAACTATAACAGTTAGTTTAGCTCAAGGTGGAGATGACGGCAGAGTTATTATAAAGAATAATGAACTATATGTAAAGTTTACAGAAAATTATACTGATGACAGTAGTGCATCTGGAAAAATTACTTACGATGGAGATGATATATCTACTTTAACTACTCAAATAATAGATGGAGAAACATATTATATTATACCAAATGTAGATGAGTTAAGTGACACAGTTTCATTTGAATATAATGCTCCAGTAGATAGATATGGAAATGTAACTGCAAATACAATTATTTACACCAAAGAAGATGTTCAAGGTTCAACAGATTTGAATGGGGATATTTATATAACAGAGTGGGTAAAAAATACAGGTAGTGGAGGTGTAACTATCACTCCTCTAAATGAAGGTATCACAGGTTTTGATGCTAGTGCAGTTGGATATGAAGATACTATAGTCCATATTGATATTGCAGATACAATTAAATTTAGTGATGATCCAACAGAGTCTATCTCAAATACAGTTACACTAAGTGGTATATCTGATAAATTTGATGTTTATTTTGGTGTTGTTGGTAGTGAAAATAAGGTGATAGGAGAGATTGCAGATGCAGAGTATGATGCAACGACTGGAAGTATAGTTTATACTTATGATTATACATTTACTCTTAGTGGAGATTTAACAAATATTGATAATGTTAAAACTCAACTAGAACAAATTGGTATAAAATCAAAACTTCAAAACTGGCATGGAGAGTTAGAAGATATTACTCTTTCTCTTACAAGTGGTGAAGGTGGAAGCGGTGTAACTTCTACTAAAACTTTTGACTTTGTATTTAGCGCTGATGCAGATAATCTTATAAGTATGATTCCAACAAAAACATTAGGTGATGAGTCTGAATGGACTCCAATCAACTTAAATGCAAATATTGAAGATGTTGATGGTAGTGAGACTATAACAGTTGAGCTTGTCGGAGATGGTTCAAGTGGTGAAGAGGGATTTGAATTTAGTTTAAATGTTAAAGATGGAGATAGTGGAGTCTATACAAGAACTAACTTAGCTGACTTAACAGATACAAATGCAATTTATAATGTTGCAACTGATACTTGGACTATAACAGGTATAAAGTATGATAAAATCAATGACTTAGAAGTTATTACACCAATTGGATATAAAGGTACACACTCATTTACTGCAAAGGTTTGGAGTGTTGAGAAATCAAATCTTGATATGAGTGCAGTTGAGAGTGGAACATTTAATATGATTTTAGATTCAAAAGCAAGTGGGGTGGAAACAAGTAGTTTTGGTACTACAATTGCTAATGATATAACTATATGCTCAAGTAGTTATGAGATGGTATTAAAAATTAGTGGTGTTGATTTACTGGATAAAGATGGTAGTGAAAAACTTTATATTAAACTTAGTGGTTTAACAGATAGTCTAGAAATAGATATAACTGACCTAGTGACTGGAATGAGTGCAACTAAAGATGGAAGTGATTGGATAGTAGAAGTTGGTACTCCAAGTGATTTAAATAATAACTATACAGAGGCACTTACACACATACAGAATAGTGGTTTAACTCTTAAAACAACTTCAACAAATGGCACAGTTGATGATATTGAAGTTACAGCATACTCTTACGATATTGCAACCAAAGAGACGAAAGATTTAGATACAGTTGATGGAACTGTTAGTGTAGATTTAACTGTCGATGCTGATGGTACTATAAATGGTACAACTGGTGATGATATAATATTATATAATGGAACAGATATTATACATGGTGGAGATGGAATAGATACTATTGTTTTAGAAGAAGGAATAACTTTAGATTTCTCTTTACTTGATAATATTGAAGTTATTGATTTAGAACCAAATGGAAATCATATATTGGATAATTTAAAACTTTCTGATGTATTAGATATGACGGATGATGATAATGAACTTATAATTACGGGTATTACAGGTGATGATGTTGATACAATTACAAATGATTTAACAATGGGT
This sequence comes from Sulfurimonas sp., assembly GCA_021107375.1. Lineage (GTDB taxonomy): Bacteria > Campylobacterota > Campylobacteria > Campylobacterales > Sulfurimonadaceae > Sulfurimonas. The sequence continues at coordinate 6,962 of JAIOSY010000264.1, read as the reverse complement.
GATGCTGCTGGTGAATGGACAAAAGAGAGTACAGATGATAACGGGGGTAGTCATACATATCATTACTCTCAAAATGGAAGTGGTGATAGTATTGCATTAACTATAGATGATCAAATAAATCATACAGGATTAGTATATTAGTTCCTAACTTATCTCGTTCCCAAGTAAAACTTGGGAACGAGATAACTAGAAAGAAAAAACCACAACAATATTTTGATACAATTACAAAAAATTTTCAAGGTAGAAAATGCGAATAGCTTTTATAGGTGATGTAGTAGGTCGTCCTGGTCGGGATATGATTAAAACATATTTGCCACAAATTAGAGAAGAGTATGAGATTGATTTTGTGATTGTAAATTATGAAAATGCTTCTCATGGTTTTGGTTTGACTGTTAAAAATGCAAATGAACTCTTGGCATATGGGATTGATGTTATGAGTGGTGGAAATCATACTTGGGATAAAAAAGATATTATCCCTTTGTTTGAAACACATGAACTTCTTCGCCCCCATAATTATCCTGAGGGAGTTCCTGGAACTGGTTGTAAGATTTATGATGTTTGTGGAGAAAAACTGGCTGTTTTAAATCTTATGGGGCATTACTCTATGCCGATAGTTGATAATGCTTTTAGATGTGCAAAGTCCACATGCCAAGAGTTAAAAGATACAGGTGTGAAAAATATTTTTATAGATTTTCATGCTGAGGTTACAAGTGAAAAAAGAGCTATGATGATGCTTCTTCAAGGAGAAGTTAGTGGTATCGTTGGAACTCATACTCATGTATCTACTGATGATTTCCAGATTGTAAATGGTACCGCTTATTTGAGTGATATAGGTTTAACTGGATGTAGAGATAATGTAATTGGTATGGATGAAAAAGTCCCACTAAAACAGTTCTTAACTGGAATGAAAGGACATTTTGATATTCCTAAAAAATGTAAAAAAATTCTTCAAGTAGCAGTTATGGATTTTAACGATGGAAAATGTTCAAATGCCTTTAAATTAAAACAGTTTGATAATGGAGTAGTTATTAAAACTGATGCTTGGATAGAGGATTAGGCAGTTACTTTGTAGTAGTTATCATTAGCGATGTAAGTATTTACCATAATATGACGCATATTTAACTCTTTAATATCCATCGGCTCTTTTGGTAGAGTGTTTTGTATATTTGGAGTTTGGTCAATTGTGGCATGTGGCTTTTTAAGTAAAGAAAACATTTTGAGGTTACTTTTATAAGCGCTGTCTGCATTGATTAAAGAGTTTTGTAAATCAAATTTTTTTGTAAGGTTTTTCGTTTTTCTTTGAGAACTATTTTCTACTATATTTAATTGTTGTTTATTATGTAATACTTGTTTTTTTGATATGTAATCAACAGGAAGATTAGATTTTTTAAAATCAATATTTGATGTATCTTCTTTGAGTGCAGAGTCAAAAGCCTTAAGCTTATCATCTGCTTTATAAACTTTCTGTTTAGCAACTTTATCAGAAGTGTTTGTTGGGACATATGTACTATACGATGATACAAACATGATGTACTTCCTCCCCACTATTTAGTATATTGTAAAACTTTTTTGCTTAAATAATGTTAAAATAATAACAAGATAAAAATAGGTGGTGTTCTAATCTTGCTTAATACTTTAAATAAAATATTATTTTTGTTGGTATTTGTAAGTACTTTTGTTAGTCTTACATTAATTGCTAATCAAGAAAGTTTATTAAATCTCACAGATTCTGAAATAAAATTTATAAAAAAACATCCAAAAATTGTTTTAGGTATAAAAGAAAGATGGAATATTAGTGGTTATAATAATGATCTATTAAATCTGATAAACGAGCTAAGTGGAGCAAATTTTAAGTTAAAAGCTGTGGATTATTCAGTGATACAAGAATTATCTAAAAAAGGAGAGATAGATGGTCTTGTTACTTGTGAGGCTATGGAAGATAAAAAAAAGTATTTAAACTTTTCTGATGTATATATTAGTATGCAAAAGATGATAATCACAACAAAAGAAAATCCAAAAGATATAGATTCTATTAAAGATTTAGATACAAAAATGATAGCTGTTTATAAAAATAATTTAGTTGATGTCAAAATAGCAAATAAGTTTAAGAGTTCAATTATAATAAAATATGATACCATAGAGGATGTTATAAAAGCTGTTGCAACTAATCAAGCTGATGTGATGTTTGGAAGTAATTTAGTTTATTATCTCGCACATGAACTTGGATATACCAATCTTAAAAATGTTGCTAATCTTGATGAGAAATTAGATTTTGTATTTGGAGTAAGAAAAGATTGGCAAGAAGCTATAAGTATCATAAATAAATCTTTAGAGTATATTGGTAAAGATAAGTTAATACATCTTAAAAATAAATGGTTTTTTTCACAAAAAAGATTTGAAAATTATGTTCTTAGTGATAATGATTTAAAATATATTAAATCATTAAAAAGTTTAAAAATATGTGTAGATCCAAACTCTATGCCAATCGAAGCGATAATAGATTCTCGGCATGTGGGAATTGCTTCTGATTATTGGAAACTTTTTGAAGAAAAACTAGGAGTAGATGTAAAGATATTTAAAACTAAAAGTTGGAGTGGTTCCTTAGAGGCTATGCAACAAAAAAAATGTGATATATTATCTTTATCTAGTCCAATTAAAGAGTTAAAGCAACAGATAAAGTTTACAGATTCATTTTTAGAATTATCCTTAGTTATGATTACTTTAGCCGATAAAAAAAGTATTATAGATTTTAGAACTCTTGATGGTGCATCTGTAGCTGTCGTAAAAGGTCATTTTTTATCAAACTATATTAGTAATAAATATCCAAATATTAATCTAATTAAGGTTAGAGATATAGATGAAGGATTAAAAAAAGTTGAAGATGGTGAAGTTTTTGGTTGTGCAGATAGTTCTGTAGCAATAGATTATGCGTATCATAATGGAACATATTCTAATTTTAAAATTAGTGCATATTTTGATGATAAATTAGAATTAGGTCTTGGTGTAGCTAAAAATAATATAAGACTCTATAATATTTTGCAAAAAGTTGTAAATAATATAAGTGATGAACAAGAACAAACTATTTTAGAAAAATATTTCTCTACAAAATATGAGAAACAGTTCGATTATTCAATGTTTTGGAAATTAATAATTATAGTTTTAATAATTGTTTTAGTAATTATTTTTAGACAATATAATATACAAAAACAAAATAAAAAATTAATAAAAAGAGTTCAGGATGAACTTGAAAAATCAAGAGATAAAGATAAAATGATTTTTCATCAAAGTAAACTTGCAGCGATGGGTGAGATGATTGAAAATATTACACATCAATGGAGACAGCCACTTTCTCAGGTAAACTCTGCAGTACTTATAATTGATGATACTCTTGAGGAAAAAGGGATTAAAAATGAGGTTATAGAAGAAAAGTTACTTGAGATAGAATCATTAACAAAATATATGTCAAATACAATTAACGATTTTAAAAACTTTTTTGATGAAAATAAAATAAAATATGATTTTATAATTGAAGATATTTTGGATAAAGCTATTGAGGTGTTAGATACAAAATTAAAATCTAATGATATAAAAATTTCATTAGGAATCAAAACAGAGCATAAATGTTTTGCTTATCCAAATGAGTTACAACAAGTTTTTTTAATTATATTAAACAATGCTATAGATGCAATACAAACAAATAATAAAAAATCCTCTAAAATAAAAATAGAAGTAGAAAAAATAGATAATTATAACTATATACGAATATGTGATAATGCAGGTGGTATGAGTAAGGAGATAGAAGATAAAATATTTGAACCATATTATACGACAAAACATAAGACACAAGGAACAGGACTTGGTTTGTATATAGCTAAAATTATTATTGAAGATAGTTTGGGTGGAGAATTGAGTTTACAAAACAAATCAACAGGGGTTTGTTTTATAATAAAATTAAAGGTAGAAGATGGACAATAAGCAGAAGCCGTATAGTATTTTATTTGTAGAAGATGAAAAAGAGATACGAGATAATTATACTAAATATTTAAAAAGACATTTTTTAAATGTATATGAAGCTGTAGATGGTGAAGAGGGATATAGTATATATAAAAATAAAAAGCCTAATATAATGATTGTTGATATAAATTTACCAAAACTAAATGGATTGGATTTAGTAAAACGAATAAGAGAAAATGATCAAAATACCAAAGTAATAATGCTTACTGCTTACTCGAATACAAATTATTTACTAGAGGCAGTAGAGTTAAAGTTAGTTAAATACCTTATAAAACCAATATCAAGAGATGAATTGAAAAAGGCACTTGATTTAGCAGTATTGGAATTTTCAAAATTTGATGTTAAATCAAAAAAAGTTATAAATTTAGAAGATGAATTTGTATGGAGTTATACTAATGAAGAGATGCTCCATAATGGTGTGGAAGTTTTATTTACAAATAAAGAGAAACAGATTATTAAATTATTACTTTTAAATCCGAATATCGTTTTCACTTATGAAGAGATAATAGATGATGTTTGGGAAAATTCAGAAGATAATAAATTAAATCCACTAAAAACAATAATTAAAAATATAAGAAAAAAATTACCAAAAGACACAATAAAGAATATTTTTGGTGTAGGATATAAGTTTTAGATGATATAAATATTAAAACTCACTATTAACTCATTATTGTAAGATACAATAGTAGTAAGAACATAAAATATCAATTGAAAGAGTGGTTAAGGAGCGATTAAATGTTGAAAAAAAGTTTTATATGTTTAGCATTAACAGGTTTTATATCTTCGTCTGTTATATCAGCTAACTCATTACAGCAAAGCGTTGTGGAGGTATTAAATACTAATCCAGTTATTCAAGAGAGGCTTAAAAATTTTAGGGCTACTCAGCAGGATTTAAGTATTGTAGAATCTGAGTACTATCCTAGTATAGATTTAAGAGTTTCAGCCGCTTATAATCAGGCTGGCGATGTTAAGTCTGGTGATACTTCGGAGAGTAATTACAATGATGATTTTCATCATAATGTAGATAATGTTAATTATAGAAGTTATGAAAGTTCTTTAACTTTTACTCAAAATCTATTTGATGGTTTTTCAACTACGAATAAAGTTGATTTTGAAGAGGCTAGGATTTTAGCAGCTGCTTATAATTATCTTGAAAAATCAAATGATATGGCATTTCAAATGACGAGTTCATATATAAATGTATTAAGATCAAATGAACTTGTTGGTACTGCCCAAGAGAATGTTCAGATTAATGAGAGTATTTATACTAAGGTAAAAGATCTTTTTGAAGCAGGTTTAACAACAGATTCTGAAGTTAAAAAGATTCAATCAGCATTGTCGTTAGCTCGCTCAAATTTAACTGTTCAAAAGAACAATGCTCTTGATTCTGAGTATAAATATAGAAGAATTTTAGGTCGTATGCCAGATGTTGAAAAGATGACTAAACCAAACTTAGATATAAATATGCCTGAGAGTATAGAAAGAGCGGCATTGTATTCAATAGACAATAATCCATCTCTTTTAGTTAGTCGCTATAATATTAGAGGTGCGCAAGCACTTTGGAAACAAAGTAAAAAAGAGTACTATCCTAAAGTAGATTTAGAACTTAGTCAAACTCTTAATGATCATGATGAACATTTAAATGGTTTTGATCAGCCTGATGATCGTTTTCGTGCTCGTATAATAATCTCTTACAATTTGTTCCGTGGTGGTTCAGATAAGGCTACTGTACAAAAACATGTAAGTAAAATAAATCAAGAGATAGAGATTCAAAGAGATCTTAAAAGACAAGTTATTGAAGGATTAGATTTATCTTGGAGTGCTTATCATATGCTTGATGCACAACTTAAAGACTTAAGAACATATAGTGAGTTTTCTGAAAAAACATTAGAGTTATATAAAGAAGAGTATGATTTGGGTCGAAGATCATTGCTTGATCTTTTATCAGCACAAAATGATGTTATTAATGCTCGTTCTCAAATTATTACGGCAGAGTATGAACAGTTGTTTTCTCAGTATCGTATTTTAGATGCGATGGGACTTCTTGTTGTTGCTATTAATGGAACTGCTGATGAGTTTACATCTAAAGTTAATTTACATACTGATAATTCACTTGAAGTTTTAGATACTTATCCAGTTGAATTGGATGTTGATAATGATAATATAGCTGACAATATAGATCTTTGTGATAACTCACTAAAAGAAAATAATATAATGCCATATGGCTGTAAAAAGGATTAAAAATGAAAAAATCTTTATTAAGTTTACTTTTTGTAAGTACGATAATTTTTGCTGGAACTTATGATGATTCTTATTCCCCTTTGGATGGGAAAAATTTGAATGTTTCAGATCAGTTTATGTATGGTGATTTCAAAGAGATTAAACGCTTTGATTTACTTGATGCTAGTGGTGTGGATGCAACTGATATTGGTGCAACTGATGTTAATCATCTTAAAACTACTCATGCACAATCTGATTTTAACAAAGTAGTTAAAACTATTAAGAATTATGTTAGTAGTGGAGAGACTATTAAAGTTACAGTTATCGGTCATGCGAGTGAGAGAACAGATATTCAGGAAGAGGTTGCTGTTGATTCTAAAACTTATGCAAATAAGATACAGAATTGGTTTAGATCTTCTCAAGATGCAAATCAAACACAACAAAATAGTAGTGATTTTGCTTCTGATGTAGCTAAAAGGTTAAAAGATAATAATATCAGTGAAGATATCTTAGTTGTTGAACATAGAGGTTCTGAAGATCTTGGATTTTCAACGGAAACTGGTTATGGGATAGATTTGTCAAATCGTGTAATGGTAACTATTTATGTAGTAAAACCAGAGCCAGAACCAGAACCAGAGCCAAAAGTGGTTGTAGTAGAAGATAAAGATAGTGATGGAGATGGTGTTTTTGATTCTAAAGATGAGTGTCCAGATACTCCAAAAGGTTTA
>JAIOSY010000283.1 GCA_021107375.1 Sulfurimonas sp. | reverse complement strand
TCAGTCATATAGTCTAGATTATATACATAAAGTGGAGTTTTATACTCAGTAGCTAATTGTTTAAAATCAATCATAAAAATCCTAAAATATTTTTAAATGATTTTATCCAAAAAGTGCTTATATTTTGGTTATAACAAAATATAAGCACTTTCTCTCACCAAAGGCGTAGCTTCAGTGACTGAAAATAATCTGGACGAGTTCAGATTATTTGAGATAAATATAGCTGACTTATATTTTGGTTATAAGAAAATAACTATCTACTTAGGCGATGCTTACTCCACTGCCTAATGGCAATTAACAATAAAATTACAATAGGAGTTACAATACCTATTTCACTTGAAATTGTCTTATTATTAGATAATTCTATTAACATATAAAGGATTCCCCAAACCATCAAAGTAACTAAAATAGCCCCAAAACTAAACAAAGAAATATTTAAAAATCTAGCACTAATTGGGACAAAAAAGAATATTATAATAACAATACAAGGAACAAAAAATGGATATATAAAAATCTTATATAAAGCACCTTTAATACTAGTTGTATCAATACCTTGATTTTCTAACAATACTAAGGCATCAAAAGCATCACCAATAGTAAAATTAACTTTCCCCTCATAAATTTGATCTAACATTTTTGGGCGAAAACCTTCTAATATTTTCAAATCTTGCCCTGTTAAAACTTTTATCCCTGGTGAAGAAAAACTAATATCATCTGGTTTTATTATTAAATCAGCCTCTTTTATATGCCAGGCATCATCTCTATAAAATGCTTTTTTTGCTATTACAACCTCTTTTAAAGAGTTGTTTTCAATACTAAAAACCCTAATATCTTCAGCTTCTTGCTTAAGTGGATGCATTTTTGAGAAATAAATAAATTTATCTTCATGTGTGAAAAAAAGATCTTGTGATAAATTTAAATATTGAGAATAATTACGAATATTTTTGGCAAATTCATCTGCTCTTGAAAATTTGGGAAGTGCATGAAGTGAGATAAAAAGGACTATAATCGACGTGGAAACAACAACAAAAGGTCTAAGAATATCAATTTTTGAATACCCAAGTGAATAAAAAGAGACTAGTGCATTTGAGCGAATAAGAAAAATCTTTGTTGTAATCATCGCAAATACCAAAGATAATGGCAAAAGCATATCTATGGCAAAAAATGATTTATATACGAGATAAATAAGTAAAATATTTGCAGATCTTGAGAGTTCATCTGCATTGTCCATATAGTCAAAACCAACTAAAAAGAGAACCAAAGCAAATAAAATCATAAAGAAGTATTTTAGATAATGAAATGAGATATATTTAAATGCTAGCATGGTGTTATTTTAGCTGAAATTTTTTAATAGTGTATTTGGAACTTGTATCTTCCATAGAATTTTCAAGTAAGAACTCAACAGCATCTGCTGTTTTTGATATCCACATGCCAAGATGTTTTTGTTCTTGCTCATTAAAGTTACCCAAAACATAAGAGCTAACTTCACCTTTATATTCTGGCTTACCTATACCCATTCTAACTCTTGTATAATTTTTTGAAACTCGCTCGTCTGCTGAACGAAGTCCATTATGTCCACCATGACCACCACCATGTTTAAAACGAAGTGTTGCAAATGGCAAATCTAAATCATCATGTATTACAACAATTTTTTCTATTTTATAAAACTTTTTTACTGCAACAATAGAGTTACCGGAAAGATTCATAAAAGTAAGTGGTTTTAATAAAAAATGATTTTGAAATTTGTAACAAAGACCTTCAAACGAAGATGAGGAAAGTTTTTGAGCATTTTTTCTACGAATTAGCTCATCTATAACCATAAAACCAATATTATGGCGAGTTTTTTCATACTCGGGTCCAGGATTTCCTAGCCCGACTATAAGCATACTTTTTACTACTTAGCTTTAATAATAGTAACTAGTGCTACACGATCAGAATCTAGAACTGTAACATTTGGCATCTCTGGTAAATCACGAACTAATCTAGAAGCACCTGTATCCATTGGAGTTACATCGATTTCGATTGTATTTGGAAGATTCTCAGGTGTACATTTAACAGTTACACGAGGCTTAGCTAAATGAACAAGACCTTTGTTTTTAAGACCTAGTGCTTCACCTACTGCTACAACTGGAACATTAAAAGTTGTTGCAACACCTGGTTGTGCTACCATTAAATCAACATGTAAAAGATTACCTGTAACTGCTTGTGACTCATAAGATTGAACAACAACATTCATCTCTTTACCAGCAACATTTACTGGGAATACTAAAGTTTCTTTATTACGAACTGTACGGATATACTCATTCATTTTGAATGCAGCATTGATATTTTCAATACCTTTTCCATAAATATTCGCAATTAGATAACCATCTTTTCTGTAAGCTTTAACAGCTTTCTTTCCAATACTCTCTCTAACTATACCTTCTAACATATTAATTCCTTAAATAAAATGGATGAAATTATACCCTTACAATATTTAAAATATGATAAAGTTTATTTTAAATCAAAAACATCAGCATCATCTACATCAACTTTTACATCCTCTTTTATAGCTTTATCTGCATCGTAAGCACTATCAGCACCTTGTAATCCACTCATTCTTAATTTCAAGTCAGAAGCACTTGTAGCATTGTTTAATGCGTCCTCTTGATGAAGAACACCCTCTTTATAAAGTTCAAGAAGAGCCTGATCAAATGTTTGTGATTTGTAATGCTCCTTACCTTTTTCAATAGCATCCGGAATATCATAATCACGATTTTCTAAAATAAGCTGTTCTATCATTGGCGTACGAACAAGAACTTCCATTGCAGCTCTTCTTTTACCATCTTTTGTTGGTACAAGTCTTTGAGATATTATCCCATGAAGTACACCAGATAAAGAGAGCCTAACACGATTTTGCTCCTCTGTTGGAAACTGAGCAATAATACGGTTAATAGTCTCTCTCGCATCAAGAGTATGCAGTGTTGAAAAAACTAAGTGACCTGTATCTGCAGCATGAAGAGCAAGTTCAATTGTTTCACGATCTCTCATCTCCCCAACTAAAATAATATCTGGATCTTCACGAAGAGCAGCTCTAAGAGCATTTTTAAATGTTAAAGTATCTTGACCAACTGAACGCTGATTTATAATACACTCTTTATCTCTATGAACAAACTCAACAGGATCTTCAATAGTAATAATATGTTTTCTTTTAGTCTCATTTATCTCATTAATTATAGTTGCTAAAGTTGTTGATTTACCACTACCTGTAATTCCTGTTACTAAAACTAAACCTCTCTCTTTTTTTGCAAAACTTCTTACAATTTCAGGGAGTTTAAGTTCATCAAATGTTGGAATTTGTAAAGGGATAACACGAAAAACAGCAGAAACTCCATCTACCTGAAAGAACATATTTACACGAAACCGACTATTTTCATCAAATGGATAAACTAAATCTATCTCTTTATTTTCTACAAATTCAGCAAATCTTCCTTTTAAAAACTCTTTAGCTAAAGTAATAGAATCCTCACGAGATAATATATCTTTTGAAAATTTAACTAAATTACCATCAATTCTAGCTCGAATTACAGCACCAGCTTTAATATGAAGGTCACTTCCACCACGGCTAACCATCTCTTTAAGATAAGCTCTAACCTTTCTTAACTGTTCAAATGTCAGGGTAGTAACATCTACATGATTTTTATTGTTCATAATGACTCCAAAATTTCTTTAAATGCATCTTCAAAGGCTACTAAACCATCACTGATTTGCTTATCTAAAACAGCATTAAAATCTATACCAGCCAGTGATATTTTTTCAAAATGTTCTTTAATTATCTCATCTGAAATTGGCAACATCTTTTTCTTTATCCCATTTTTATGAAAGGCTTTAATCGTATCAATGGGTGCAGTATTTATAGAATTATACGCTAAAAGTTCATCTACATAATAATGAGCAGGTAAAGAATCATCTTTTACGCCTGTACTTGCAAATAGTGCACGACATCCATCTACGCTCATCTCCTGTATAGTATTATAAATATCTGCTGTATTATATACTCCACTTAAAGCTACATCTATACCCAACTCTGCAAGCTTAGAATCTAAGGCTCTATCAACACGACTTACAAATATACTTATAACAGTATCCACCTTTGAGCCATTCTTTTTCAAGCCCAACTCAAATGCTTTTGCACATGCCACAGCTTGCTCTTTTTTAAAAACAAGAGTTGCATTAACAGGAATTCCACATGCCGTAAGCTCTTGCATTGCAATATACCCAGCATCTGTTGCAGGAACTTTTATCATCACATTTTCTCTTCCAATGGATTCAAAAAGTCTCTTACCCTCGTGGATAGTTCCCTCTGCATCATCACTTAAAAATGGATCAACCTCTATACTAACATAACCATCATCACCTTTGTCAAAAAGAGGTTTTAAAATATCAGCTGCTTTTGTTATATCAAAAATTGCAACCGCCTCATATTTCTCTTTCGAAGATAGTGAATCTAGAGTTGAGAGTTGCTTTTTATATGCTGGAGAACTTAAAATAGCATTTTTAAAAATAGCTGGATTTGATGTCGCACCATTGATAATACCATCGTTAATCAAATCTTTAAATTCATTGTCCAAGTAATCTCTTTCAATAAAATCCACCCACAAAGAAAATTTTAAATCTTTTATATACATAAGCCAACCTATAAATTATTTTACCTATTATAACCCAAATAAAATTAAAGAGTGAAGAAGAACTAAAATATACACAATTTCACCACCAATAGGTGTATAGATTTTATCTAAATCAAGAAACAAATATAAATAATATATATCATTATCAAAATATTCAAATAAAAAAGTAGTTATATTTACGGATAAAATAGATAATATGATAAATAACTTATTCAAACTATTTTTAGTAGCATAAACCAAACAGCTTATTGAACCTAAAACTATAAAATAAGCCAAATAGTAAGTATTTAAAAATAATACTATTAAAAAGTAATTTATACTTAAAAGAATAATAAATATTAAAGTATCTCTTTTAATATCTCCACCTCAAATATCGTACCATTGGTTGAGGATTCAACTCTAATCTCACCTTGAAACTGTTTTCGAATAAGCATTTGACTCATATAAAGACCAAGTCCTGTTCCATTTTTACCTTTTGTACTAAAATATGGCTCAAATATACGAGGAAGATTTTCTTTACTTATTCCATTTGCATTATCTTCAACAAATAAACTTATAGAATCCTCATTCTCTTTTGCATAAACAAAAATTTTAGCATTTTTTATTTCAAACTCTACAATAGCATCTAAAGCATTATTTATTAAGTTAAGAATCACCTGTATAAGTTCATTTATATATATATTAGCAACAATATCACTTTGTTTATCATTTATAATCTTAACATCTATATCTTTTGCTCGTGGCATAGTAAAATTTATTGCTCTTTGTAAAAGTTCATGAATTTCAACACTATCTTTTTCTTTATTTGGTCTAAAATATGTTTTAAAATCATCAATAGTATCAGAGAGATAAACTATCGTATCACTAATTTCACTAAGCATTTTATCACTCTCTTGAACTGAAACCTCTTCACCTAAAAGGCGTTTTATATGTAAGTTTGATATTTGAAGAGTGATATTAGAGAGAGGTTGTCTCCACTGATGAGCTATCATAGATATCATCTCTCCCATCACTGCTTGCTTTGATTGAATATTTAAAAGTTCATCTTTTGCTATTAACTCTTTAATCTTATTTTTTACTTTTACCTCTAATGATTCATTTAACTCTTCTAATTCTACTGTTTTTTGTTTAACCTTGACCTCTAACTCCAAATTGAAATTTTGAAGTTTATTTTGTTGTTCAAATATTGTTTTTTTTGCTTCATCAATTTTTACTTTATAAAAATACATAATAAAAGATACAATAAATAGAACAATAAGAATATATGTAGTTTGATGAAAAGTGTACCCTATATCAATAAAAGGTTGCAATGGTGCTATAAAAATCATTAAAATTAAAAAACAAAGCCACAATATAGCTTTTTTCATATCTTGAAAATAGAGAATAATTATAGGATATGTAAATAACCAAACATGTTTCATAGCAGATGGTTCACAAATATACATCAAATATAAAAAAAGAGATGCAAACTGCAGGGTAAGTATATTAGAAACAGGGTCAAAAAATTTTTTATCAATTCTTAATAAAAAAAACATCACAATATTAAGGACAAGAAAAGAAACCTCCACATACACAATACCTATCTTTGAGCTTATAATATTACTGAATATTCCAAAAATTAACCCAAAGAAAGAAAGAATAAGGGCGATATTTAACATTTGATATCGACTTTTTACATCCTTAATATCATCTTCAATATCCCAACCACTTGTAAAAAAGTTTTTTAACCTCACCCTCATGTTTAACCCTTTTATTATGGCAGATAGATTTTATCTATCAACTCATTATACTCTAACTTAACTTGACTATCCAAAGTAATCCCACCACCACTCTTATAAATATATCCATCTTTAGTTTTTTCAATAAAGCGAATCATAACTCCACTATCAAAACTCTCCCCATCAAAAACTCCAAAGACACCAGAAAAATAACCTCGCTCATACTCCTCAACCTCATCAATAATGCTCAAAGTTGATTTTTTAGGTGTGCCACTAATGCTTCCAGCAGGTAAAAGAGACTTCAAAATATCACCTAACTCCACATGCCAAGATTCATCTAACTCTCCCGAGATATGCGAACTTACCTGAAGCAGTTTTTTATCCCCTGCTTCTATCTCTGTGATATATCTAAACTCTTCAACTTTTACATTTTTAGCTTTTATTGATAAATCATTTCTGAGTAAATCCACCACCATCACATGTTCTGCCATCTCTTTTTCATCCTCAAGAATTTTCTTCTTGGCATGTGGAATCTTTGAATCAATAGTCCCTTTCATTGGGTAGGTATGAATTCTATTATCTTTAATTTTTACAAATCTCTCAGGAGAAAAACATACAAATTCATCTTTGTATCTAAGTTTAAAAGTAGCGTTGGCATGTACGAATATCTCTTTTAAACTTAGGGTTGTATCTATTTTAGTAGGTTGTGTTAGATTTAAAAGGTAGGTATCACCTGATTTTATTTTCTCTATCACTATATCAAATTTTTTCTTATACTCGGCATGTGGAAGTGGAGTTTTTTTTAAAAAATGTTCAAGCTTTTTTTGAGAGTAATTTTCATCAATAAAAAACTCAATATCATCTAACTCAGAAAGAGGGATAGCTTGTAGATTTTGAGCTTCAAAATCACTTATAAAGAGAAAGGGTATTCTCTTTTTTGCTAAGTTGTTAATATCATTAAATGTCATGT
>JAIOSY010000204.1 GCA_021107375.1 Sulfurimonas sp. | reverse complement strand
TTTACTTAAAAGTTGTGTATTTTCTTCTAAGGCTAAAGCTATTGTAAAAAGTTTTTTATGTGCTATTTTAAAATTACTTGTATCAGCTTCATTATAAAGTTCCAACTCAGATTTAATCTTTTGAATCTCTATTGTTGAATTATCTGATTTTTCAATCATATCTATTAATCTAAGAGATAATTTATCAAGTACCCCATCAATAGACTCAACCATCTCTCTAACACTATCTTTATCAAGTGCTATCCTAAGTGAAATGGCTGATTTAACTTCTTCAGCAACACTTACACTATCTAAAAGTTCAGGATTTGTTTTAATTTTATCACTTATACTAGCTATCTTATCATTTACGCTTGATGCGATTGATGGAACTAATGAAGATATTAATAATGATGACACCATAGATAAATCTGCACATTTATTTGAACTTTTAGGAGAAGGTGAAATATGTAAATTTTCTATAGTTTTTTTCAAATTTGTAGTATCTATACTACCAAAAGAGTGTAATTTTTCTAAAAATGAATCATCATAGGTTGTTAAAAAATTTATCCAAAGTTGTCTAAATTGATCTAGTTGAGATACAGTTGGAGTTGAATTTAATAGATTTATACTTTTAAGAGCTAGCTCGGTAGCCTCTCTATTATGTAAAACTTCAATAACTTGAAGAACTCTTTTTAAAAAAATAGTTTGAGAATCTAAAGTTTTTATACATTGTGAAGAGTTTGTTCTATTTAATTTAGAGATTAAAAAACGAGTAAACTCTTGCATAGTTTTTATTCTATACTGAGTTAACTCTTTTTGAAACTCCTTGTTAAGAGTTTTTGTAAGCTTATCAATGTGATTACAATCTTGAGTATTTATTCCTGCCTTATTAGCCTCTTTACAAAAAGCTTCAGCATAAAAATCTGGAGTTAAAAGCTTACCTTCTAATTCAAGTCTTTTAATAGCTTTTTTTATAATACTTTGTACTGTCATCTTTTATTCCTCTTTTTCTTGTCCCTTATTTTCTCTAGCACCCTCAGCTGAAACTTGAGCAACAAATGATTTTATAGCTTTTTTTGAACTCTCACGAATAGCATCAAATCTTTGTTTATCACTAATAATTGCATTTGGTTTAATAGCAAAATCATATGTCCCTCTAGCACTATATGATTTACTTACACCATCAGTGGTTCTAACAATACTAAGACTAATATTTGTTCTATAAGATATAACAAAACCATCTCTATCATACTGAATAGGGGAATATGATGGGTTTCCTAAACTTAAGTCCAAATGAGTTTTAGATAATGATTTATCTGTTAAAGATGCATGAAACACCTCTATAATAGCAGCATCAACTGCATCTTTAATCACAACTGTATTTTCAGGGTCAATTGCCGAAATTACGACACTCGTACTTATACTATCACCTACAACTGCTCGTGAAAATTTAGCACTTGGAGTATATCCACATGCCGAGAATAATAGCATTACTAAAAATAGCGATATTAATTTCATATTTATCCTTTAACTACAATATTTACAAGTTTTTTAGGAACAACAATCTCTTTTACAACTATCATCCCCTCTAACCATTTTGCAGTTTTTTCTTTTGCAAGTGCGATGATATTTTCTTTACTCTCATCAACTGCAACCTCTATCTCTGCTCTTCTTTTTCCGTTTATAGAAACACCAAGAGTTATGCTGTCTTCTACAAAAACTTCATCTAAAACAGTTTGTTTAGTTAAGTTATTTAATGAAAAATATTTCTCACTAATCTCACATGCCACATGGGGAATAACTGGTTCCATAATAGATGCTAAAATCCAGTAACCCTCACTCCAAACATCAGAGTTTGACTGAGCATTTAAAGCATTCATTGCTTCCATTGTACCAGCTATCAAAGTATTGAATGTAAACTTCTCATTATATACATCATTTGCTCTTACTAGTGCTTCATAAACTTTCTTTCTTGCAAATTTTTCATCTTTAGAAAGTTCGGCATGTGCGATTTTTGGGATAGACTCACATGCCACGATATTTGAACTTCTGTCAAAAAATCTTTTTATAAACTTATGAGAACCCTCTACGCCACTATCGTTCCACTCTAACTCTTGAGTTGGTGGTGCTGCAAAAAGTATAAATAATCTTGCTGTATCTGCTCCAAATTTCTCTATAATCTCATCAGGATCAACAGTATTTCCTTTAGATTTACTCATTTTTGAGCCATCTTTTAAAACCATACCTTGAGTTAAAAGATTATCAAAAGGCTCATCAAAATCCAAGTAGCCTAAATCACGGAAAACTTTTGTAAAAAATCTTGCATATAAAAGATGAAGAACGGCATGTTCAATCCCACCGATGTAGTTATCAACACCCATCCAGTATTTAATCTGCTCAGCTGAAAAAGCTTCATCTTGCATATTTTCAGGTGATGCACAAAAGCGTAAAAAGTACCAAGAAGACTCTACAAAAGTATCCATCGTATCAGTTTCTCTTATCGCATCTTTTCCACATGCCGAACATTTACAATGTTTCCAAGTTGGATGGTTATCAAGTGGATTACCCTCACCTGTAATTTCAACATCATCAGGAAGTGCAATTGGGAGGTTCTCTTTTTTCTCCATAACTAAACCACAATCCTCACAATGGATAAACGGAATAGGAGCACCCCAATATCTTTGACGAGATACACCCCAATCTTTTAGCTTGTAATTAGTAGTTTTCTTACCAATCTTTTTCTCTTCAAAGTGCTTAATGATGTTGTATTGAGATTTTTTAGAGTTCATACCATCAAATTCGCCAGAGTTAAAAAGCTCACCAACTTCTGTGTATGCTTTAGTATCATCTGCTTCACCGTCAAAAGGTTTGATAACTGCATTTATCTCTAAGTCATATTTTTTAGCAAAATCATAATCTCTGTCATCATGAGCAGGAACAGCCATAACAGCCCCACTTCCATAATCCATAAGAACAAAATTAGCTATCCAAACTGGTATAGATTTTCCAGTTAAAGGGTGAATAACATTTAGCCCAAGTGATATTCCAGATTTTTCTTTTTGTCTGTCTATCGAAGAGGTAGTTTTCATCTTTTTAATCTCAGAGATTATCTCATCAGATAAAAGATTATTTTCAATCATATAAGTCACTATGGCATGTTCAGGTGCTAAAGCAGTATATGAAACCCCATAAATAGTATCTGGACGAGTTGTAAAAACATCAAAGCTATCAAACTTTGAGTTTAATCTCTCTTTTGAACTATCATCAAAGGACAGGTCAAAAGCTAAACCATTCGACTTTCCTATCCAATTATCTTGCATAGTTAATACTTGTTTAGGCCAACCACCCTCAAGTTTTTTTAAGTCCTCTAAAAGTTCATCAGCATATTGAGTTATTTTAAAGTAATACTGATTCATATCTTTTTTAACAACAGGAGTATCACATCTCCAACAGCAACCATCAATCACCTGCTCATTTGCCAAAACAGTTTGGTCATGTGGACACCAATTTAAAAGACCCTTTTCACGGTAAAGCAAACCTTTTTCATACATATCGATGATAAAAGATTGTTCAAACTTAGTATAAAGCTCATCTGATGTTGCCATCTCTCGTTTACGAGAAAAAGAAAAGCCAAGAGAGTAAAACTCATTTTTCATATAATCAATATTATCATAAGTCCATGTTTTTGGATTAGCATTATTTTTTATAGCAGCATTCTCAGCAGGCATTCCAAAACTATCAAAACCAATAGGATGAAGAACATTTTTACCCTGCTGTCTGTGGTAACGAGCAAAAGCATCACTAATAGAATAGTTTCTCACATGCCCCATATGAAGCCTTCCACTTGGAAACGGAAACATACTTAAAATATATTTTTTCTCTTTTGTAAAATCTTCACTTGGCTCAAAACTATCATTTTCTTTCCAATAGTCCTGCCATTTTTTTTCTATTTCTTTTGAATTATATTCCAATATACTTTTCCTAATACTCTTCATGAGATTTTAAACTCTCTATATAAACCAATCCTATAGAAAATAGATTTGCAATCAATGCACCTATTGTTAAAGCGATAGCCCACTCTAAATTTCCAACAATTTCCAAGTATACAAATGCTGGAATAAGATGTAAATCAGCTACTAAAGATGAAGCTAAAAGTTCTGCTGAGAGAAGATTTCTAACACCGATTTTCAAAAATGTAGAAACAAGATTTAAACTAGCTGCAACAAAAAGTGCTGCCGCACTATGCTCATATAAAAAACCTGCAATTGATGTTAAACTCATCAAAGAGAAAAATACATATATTACTTTGCCCCAATCCATAATCATTCCTTAAATTAATTAGAGAGATTATACAAAAAATATCTTAAGGGGTGACTGAATGAGATTTTTATTAAAGATAATTATGTTATTATATAAAAAATAGAGGAGGTTGATATGAGATCGTTTATTGGGATTTTCTTTATATTTCTTGGTCTTAGCTTTCTAACTTTTGTAATTTTGTTGGGTTTACATAACCTTACTCTTATTAATTTAGATGATTTAGAGTTTGTAGTTATCTCTGTTTCTATAGGTTTTTTGATGTCGGTATATCACTTCAGAAATACGATAGCAGAGGAGTGACCCCTCTACATAACTCCAGATTCATACTGATCGCGCATTCTTTGTTTTTCAGCTTCTCTTTTTGTTTTGGCTGCTAATTTAACATGATAGTTTTTCACATCAAAACCAAACCATAAAAGAATAGGTGAAGCTACAAAAACTGATGAATAAGTACCAACTACTATACCGATAAGAAGTGTAAATGCAAAAGCATGAATAATCTCACCACCAAACATAAATAGCGTAAATACAACAAAGAAAGTTGTAAGTGAAGTTAAAGTTGTTCTTGCTAGAGTTCTAGTGATTGACTCATTGATTATATCTGTTAAATCTGTATTTTTGGAGCTTGTTACACCCTCTCGAATACGGTCAAATACAATAATAGTATCATTAAGAGAATATCCTAAAAGTGTTAAAAGAGCAGCTAAAACAGCAAGATTTACATCTAAACCAACAAGAGTGATTGCACCAAGCGCTAAATATATATCATGAATAAGTGCAACGATAGAAGCAACTGCAAAACGCCACTCAAACCTAAATGCAACATAGATTAAAATCCCAATAGTTGCTAAGATTAGGGACATAATTCCCTTCTCTTTTAACTCAGCACCTACAGTTGGACCTACTATATCAACACGACGAATCTCATAATTACCACTACCTTTTAAAGCCTCACGAGTAACATCACCAATATCTACAGTAACATTTCCAGTCGTTGTCTTCATACGGATAACTACCTCATCCGGTGAGCCAAATTCAGTAATAGTAGCACCATCAAAAAGCTTATTAGTTTTTAACCTATCTCTCATATTGTCTATAATATCATTTGTATCATACTTAACTTGAACAATTGTTTCACCAGCAAAATCTACACCAGAGTTAAGACCTTTTGTAAC
>JAIOSY010000185.1 GCA_021107375.1 Sulfurimonas sp. | reverse complement strand
AATAAAGCATTGCAATATTTTGCCCAATAGCTTCATCTTCAGTGTAACCTAAAAGAAGTTCTGCACCGTTATTCCAGCTTGTAATAACCCCATCTAAATCAGTGGATGTAACACTATCATGAATCTGTTCTATTATTTGAGCCTGATGTTCATATTTTAATTGATACGCTTTATCTATACTTATATCAGTATGTGTTCCTATCATACGAACAGCTTTACCACTCTTGTCATAAATAGCCTTACCACGATCAAGTATCCAAACCCAATGACCATCTTTATGTCTAAGACGATGAACCCCTTCATAATACTTCGTTTTTGAATTTATATTTTCATAAATTCCTGCCCATGCTTCTTCAATATCATCAGGATGAACTCTATCAGTCCAAGTTGACACTTCATTAACAAGTTCTTCATCACTATAACCCAATATCTCTTTCCATCTAGGAGAAAAATAAACACTATTATCAAGAATATTCCAATCCCAAATTCCATCTTGACTTCCCCAATTTGCCAATTCAAGACGCTCTGTTAGTTTTTCAAGTTCTTTTCTCATTTGGATAGCATCTATTTTATTTTGTAAATTAAGAGATATATTCTCTAATATAGTTATTAAATTATGTATATCTCTAATAGGTTTTACTATAAAACTATCAATAGAAATATTTATAGCTTCTTCTAATATATCTACATCTTCAAATGCTGATAAAAATATTATGGGCTGAGTTTTATCAAGTGTTTTTATAACTGTTGACATCTCTAGTCCATTCATTTTTGGCATATAAATATCACTCAAAATAATATCAGGTTTTTTATCCTTATAAACAACTAAGCCCTCTTCACCATTATATGCTTGATAAAATTCTTTTACTTCATCTTCTAAAAAAGCTTTCATATACTCTTGCATATCAGTGTCATCTTCAACATAAAGGATACTAAAATTTTTTAATAACATTATTTATCTCCTTGTAAATATATTCTAAAACATGCTCCAACCTCAGTATTTACTACTTTTATATCTCCATTCATATGATCTTGTATAATTAGCTTACTCATATATAATCCCAAACCTGTTCCATTATCTTTATCTTTTGTACTAAAGTATGGGTCAAATATTTTATCAATAATATCATCAGCTATCCCACCTGCATTATCAAAAACACTTAAAACTATTTTATTTTTTATCTTTTCTAATTTAATCTCTATTTTTTTATCTTTTATATTATTTTCAAATAAAGCATCTTTTGCATTATTTAAAATATTAATTAAAGCTTGTGCTAATTCATTTGGATAACCATTTGAATATACTTCACCTTCATTCTCAAATTTTATAAACAAACCATACTTTGTAAATATTGGATTTAACATATCCAAGCAAGAGACAATAACATCATTTACAGAAAAATCTACTTTTTTGTTATGAGGCTTAAAAAAATTTCTAAACTCATCTATAGTTTTAGACATATTTTGTATCTGTTTATTTGAATTTTTATTAAACTCTTTCATTAAATCATCATCTAGTTTTCCATTTTCGTATTTATACGCAAAAACTTGAATCAGGAGAGTAAGTGAATGCAATGGTTGTCTCCATTGATGTGCAATCATAGATATAATCTCTCCCATCTGAGCTAAACGACTTTGATGTATCATAAAAAGTTGTTGTTCTCTAATCTCATCATTCATAATTTTTTGCTTTTTAATCATATCGTTAAAAGAGCTTACTAATACACCTATTTCATCATTTGATGATATATTAATCTTATGAAATAAATCTCCTTTAGCGATAGTTTTTGTTGCTTCTATTAACTGAGTTATAGGGTGAGTAATATGATATGAAAAAATAATTGTTAAAATAATACTAATAAATGTCACAAAAATTATTACAAATAATATATATATAAATGTTTGATTAATTGTAACTATCTTATTTTTGTAAAATGATTTATAATCACCAACAATACAAGCGATAACTTCCTTTTTTTTATTTAAAAGAGGGAAAATAACTAAATATAGTTCTTCATTATGAAAAATACTTACATTTACATCAGAGATACACTCTTTTACATATTGCTCAACTATTTCTTGTTTTAAATTATATCTCTTAAAAATATTTTCTTTTTTAATATCTACTATTGTGATAATAGGAAATTGATGCTTATAATCTTTTTCTACTATATAATCTGATAAATTAGTTTCATTAGTTGAAGTTTTTTCAATTATTTTACTTAGATTGCTTATAGTATTTTTTGTCATATTAAAAGTTCCATTTTTGATTGTATGGATTAAATAATTATGATAAAAAGCAAGCATTAATAAAATTGGTATAATTAATAATGGAATTATAAATTTTAATAATTTTTTAACTAAAAAAGTTTTCAAAATATCAACCTATCCTTTTTTTTCTAACTCTAAACTTATAGAATATATTAGCAATCCAGTTGCCATAAACATAAATAATCCAGCAAAAATATAAAACTCTGAACACTCCATGACATGACACTCAGTACATGTAAAGATATGTGTTGCTTGTGGAATAAAACTGATAAAAACCAATATAAATATCAATATCATCATATTTGTAAACTTATAGATAGTTCTCATATATAAAAATGCTAAAATAATTATAATCAAGGGAAAAACAAAAACAAATCCTTGTAAATTAAGAACACTAAAAGTGTATGAAATAACATCTGGAGTCTCCATATATTCAATACTTATAAACAAGATGAACATTAACAAAAATGTTGATAAAATAAGACCATAAGATAGTAATTTTAAAAAACCAATATTATTTTTTATATTTGCCATAAGAACACTAACAACTAAAATAATTAAAGCAATAACTACTAAATAATTTGGATAGTTATGACTTGCTCCACACATAGACAAATCACTACATACCTTACAATAAGAGGTGTGATATCCTATACTCGCATAAGCAAATGAGGTTAATAAAAAACTAAGTGAAATAAACTTTAAAGAATCTCTCCCACTTTTTTT
>JAIOSY010000286.1 GCA_021107375.1 Sulfurimonas sp. | reverse complement strand
TAGCATCTTTTGTTACTTTTAAAACTCTAATAAAATAACTATTTATAGCCTTTATCTCAACAGATACATATTCAACATACTCTAACTCTTCATCTCTTTTAAAATGAGATTCATAATTATTCCAAAGGTTATTTATTTTTTTTAATGAGTGTTCTAATTCTATTGATACCTCAGAAAAACTTATCTCTGAACTTTTTGCCTTATATAAGGTAGAAGCAAGTCCACTATGATAAATCTGTAATATCTCATTTAATTCAGTAACAGGTACAAGTGAACCAAAATATAATGAATCATGATTTTTTTTCATTGATTCAACATTTATTGCACCCATAATCCCAACTGCTATTAGTCCAATAGTTATCAGTATAAATAGAAAAAATAATTTACTTTTTAATTTTAAAGCTTCTATAAAGTGCATAATACTCCCTATCTTACAATATATAAAAAGCATAATTCATGCCATTTCTATATATTTGAGCTATTTTATGCTAAAATCACCTTAATAATTAAAAATAGGGCAAATTGAAATGAAATCAATTAAATCTTTTTACTACAAAAATGCATAATAAATTAAAATGTATAAAACAATTAAATTTTTTCAATTCATTAAATGATAATGATTTAAATTTAATATCAGATATATCAGATATATCAAATTACCCTAAAAATTCTATCCTTTATTATGAAAATGATATTAATAACAAACTTTTTTTTCTTATATCAGGATTAATAAAAATCTATAAAATTGACAAATATGAAAATGAAATATTTTTATATAATATATATAAGAACTCTTTAATATCAGAATTAACTACACTTGAAAACAATACTATACACTGCTTCTCAAATGCAGAATTTCTTGAAGATAGTATAATTTTAGAAGTCGATTTCCTAAAATTAAAAGAAAACTTTTTATCTAAAAATATATTAAATAATGAATTTATAAATGAGATTCTTTTAAAAACACACCAGTTACATTGTGTAGTAAACCGTGAACTTGTTTTTGATGCCACTTCAAAAGTCGCCTATATGCTTTGTAATGATTTAGAGATGTTTAACAGACAAAAAAGACAAGAAACATCATTTATGTTGCATATGCAACCAGAAACGCTATCTAGGGTTTTAAAGAAACTAAAAAGAAGTGAGTCTATTGACATAGAAAACTTTAAAATTACAATCAAAAATATAGATGCATTAAAAAACATATATAAAGGTAAATAACTATGAAAATGAAAAATAAAATTAGTACAAAAATAAAAATCATAGGTGCTTTGCTACTCATACTAATGTTAAGTACATTTGCAATAACATTTTACCTTAATCAACAAAATGTAAAAGATGCTCTTGTTATAAATATTGCAGGTAAACAGAGAATGCTAACACAAAAAATTTCTAAAAATATATTTTATATAAATTATAGTACAAATAAAGACTTCTATGAACTCAATTCAGCAACTGATGAATTTATAAAAGGTTTAAATATACTTAGATATGGGGATGAAAATAAAAAAATATATTCAGTTCCTACTCAAAAAATAAAAAATAAAATATTAGAAGTAAATATCCTTTGGAATGATTTTTATGAAGATATACAAAACTTTAAAATTTTAACTAATTCAAATGAGTTAGATAAAAATGAAAAGCTTAAACATATAATATTTTCAATATATAAAAACAATACTATTTTACTAGACAATGTTGATAAACTTGTAACTATGTACACAAACTACAGTGAAAGTAAAACAGAATATATGAAAGTATTTCAATATATTTCAGCGATTATACTTCTCTCAATCTTTATATATTATCTACTTAGACTAAGAGAAATAGAATCGCATGCTGACGAGTTTATGAAATATTCAAAACAACTTATTAATGATGAAAATGGCTTAAAATTAAAACCAATAGAAATTGATGTTGAGAGTGAAATTGTTGAAGTTAGTGATACAATAAACTGTTTTATCAATAAAATAAATTCAGCTGTTGACCATTCAAACGAAGCCCTACAACAGTCCCAACAAGCTTCTTCTAAATTAGAGGAATTAACAGATGAATTTGATGATATCATTGGTGAGATTCAAGATAGTTCTGCTGTTTCAAAACATCTAAATAATAGTGAAGATATAGTAATTGAATCAGCTGAAGAGCTTTTAAATTCAACAAAAAAACTTCAAAGATTAAAAGAAGAGCTTCAAAATCTTACAAAATCTTGTCAAAAGATTCAACAATAATATTTTTAATGTTACTAACATTCACACCATATTCATCTAATACTATTCTTACAATAATAAAGATTAAATACTTGACACAGGTCAAAGCATTTATTTTCACAAAACTGTAGTATTTAAACCGTTAATGGACACCTTAACAAAATCGAAATATTACATTATTTCAAATTGTTATATTTCACAAATTATTCATATAGGAGAAAATATGTCACTTTCAAGAAGAGAATTTCTTAAGAGTTCAGCAGCAGCATCTGCAGCAGCAGCTATTGGTATGAGTGTACCAGCAGAGTTAGAAGCAGCAGCAAACAAAGCTGATGGTGAATGGAGATGGGACAAGGCAGCTTGTCGTTTCTGTGGTACTGGTTGTGGTATTATGACGGCTACCAAAAATGGTAAAATCGTTGCTGTTAAAGGGGATCCTGCAGCTCCGGTAAATCGTGGTCTTAACTGTATTAAAGGTTACTTTAATGCTAAAATCATGTATGGTGCAGATAGACTTACTCAACCATTATTAAGAGTTGATTCAAACGGTAAGTTTGATAAAAAAGGTAAATTTGCTCCAGTTAGTTGGGAAAGAGCTTTTGATGAGATGGAAGTTAATATCAAAAAAGCACTTAAAGCAAGTTGTCCTGAGGGTGTAGGTGTATTTGCATCTGGTCAATACACTATTATGGAAGGTT
The DNA here is from genome assembly GCA_021107375.1 of Sulfurimonas sp. Taxonomy (GTDB): domain Bacteria; phylum Campylobacterota; class Campylobacteria; order Campylobacterales; family Sulfurimonadaceae; genus Sulfurimonas. The sequence continues at coordinate 141 of JAIOSY010000286.1, read as the reverse complement.
ATGCAGCTCAAAAAATGATGAAAGCTGGATTTCGTTCAAATGCAATCGATCCAAATGCTCGTCACTGTATGGCATCAGCGGTTGCTGGTTTCTACCAAACTTTTGGTATTGATGAGCCTTCTGGTTGTTATGATGATATCG
>JAIOSY010000094.1 GCA_021107375.1 Sulfurimonas sp. | reverse complement strand
TTTAGCAACTGAACCAGTTTTAAAATCAGAAGAACACAAAACTGCCATAGCTGTTTCTATGGTTGTACTTTTTGGTACTATCTCTATGTTTTTATATCCTGTTTTATATGCGACTATTATCGAACCTGCAACTGGGTTTTTACATATGAGTACTCAAGAGTTTGGTATTTATGTTGGTGGGACTATTCATGAAGTTGCTCAAGTTGTAGCTGTTCCAGCTTCTATAGCTGGTGCTCCTATAGATATGGCAAACTCTGCTGTTATTGTTAAGATGACAAGAGTTATTATGATTGCTCCTTTGTTAATTGTTTTGGGAATTTATCTATCTTATGAAGCAAAAAAAAATGGTGCTACTGCTGATGGTATAAAGTTAGTTATACCTTGGTTTGCTGTTTATTTTATCGGTATGGCTGGATTTAACTCTTTAGGGATTGTTCCTCAAAATATTGTAGATATTATAAATGAGATTGATACATTCTTATTAACTATGGCAATGACAGCACTTGGAATGGGTACAAATTTTTCTAAATTTAGAGGACTTGGTTTAGCTCCTGTTTATACAGCCTTATCTATGTTTATATGGTTAGTTGTGGGTGGATTTATAGTAACTAAAGTCGTTGTTAGTATATTTTAATAAAACTCTTAAATATAAAATTATATAATAGACATCACAAAAATCTTTCAAAGGGGTCAATTGTAGATGTCGTACTTACCAAATACACTCAATTCATTTTGGCTCTGGAGAGAGGTTTCAAATAAATTAGGTGTTTCAAATCCAGCTTATAAGTATTGGAAAAATACACCAAATTTAAAATTAAACAATAAATATATTTTTATTCAAAAAGAGACTTTACCTGAGAAGTATGAGTATATTGAATCAATCTTAACAGACCTTTCTGGACATCTTCCTATTAAATATGCTTCAGATAGATTACATGTAAATGAGCATATATTTTCATATGAAAAAATGAAGCTATATAAAGAGTTTGAATATAAATATGTTCAAGATGTAAAATTTGTAAATATTAAAAAATTTTTTCGAGAGAATGGAATTAAAGTTGCTAAAAATTCTATTGTTCAACTTGGTAAAATAAAAGAGCTAGATTTAGCTGGAAGTAGTGCTTTTTATAATCTTAAAAATGATTATGGCATTGTGGTGTATGAGTAGATAATGAATATATTTTTTTTAGAATTTCGTGATCCTCTCTTTTCTGTTATTGTCTTTTTTGTACTGATTTTTATAATTACATTCCTTTCATATTGGTGGGGAAGATATAGAAGAAGAGAAGATTATAGACATTTAGATAGATTTTTAAAACAGTTTCGTACTCTGCCAACAAAAGTGGAATTAAAAGAGTTAATATCAAAAGATGAACTTTCACAAAAGTCATGGATTCTTTTAGCTGCTTCATATTCAAAAAGTGGGAATTATGAAAAAAGTATAGAGATATATAATGAAATTTTAAAAATGACAGATTATAAAAATCAAAAAGAGATTATGTTTTTACTTGGAAAAACTTATTTTAAAGCTGGTTTTTTAGAACGATCTAAACAGATTTTTTTAGAAATTTTAAGAAAAAATCCAAGAACACCACAGGCTTTAGAGAAGCTACTTTTAGTTTATGAATATATGAAAGATTATAAATCTGCTTTAGAAGTTTTAGAACCTTTAGATGAGTTAGAACAAGATATTTCAAGCGATAGTGTATATCTTAAAATATTAGCACTTTTAAATAGTGTAGAGGTATCAACAGAAGATAAAACTAAAAAAATTATTGAGATTTATAAAAAGTCTCATCAACAAACATATATGATTTTTGAGTATCTTTTTCGTGTAAATCCAAAACTTGCATGGGAGTATTTTGATACTTCTAAAAGTGATGTAATGGTTGATTTACTCTGGCATGTGGAAGTAAAAGATTTAGATTTGGAGAAAATTTCTCAAAATAGTTATTTAAGAGAGTTGTATACTGCACGGGGAGATGTTGATCTCTCAATTAAAAGTAGTGTGTTTGAATTTGATGCTTTGATAAATTTAAAAGGTAAAGTAAATGCAACACTAAGTTTTGAGTATATTTGTGAGAATTGTAAACAGCTTTATCCTTTCTCATTTCATAGATGTACAAGTTGTCATTGTACAGATACAATAGCTGTAGAGTTTAGTTTAATAAGAGATTTAAATAGGGATTTTAGTGAAGAAAATAACTCTTTTCAGTGATGGTTCAGCACTAGGTAATCCTGGACCTGGTGGGTATGGGACTATTTTAAGATTTGGTGATAAAGAAAAAGTTATATCTGGTAGCGAGGAGCATACAACAAACAATAGAATGGAACTTTTAGCAGTTATTGAGGGTTTAAAAGCCTTGAGAGAGCCTTGTAAAGTTGATGTTGTTTCAGACTCTTCATATGTAACAAAGGGGATAAATGAGTGGCTAAAAGGGTGGATAAAAAAAGATTTTAAAAAAGTTAAGAATCCTGATTTATGGAGAGAGTATGTTGAAGTTTCAAAAACTCATGAGGTTTATGGCATGTGGGTTCGTGGACATGATGGGCATGTGGAAAATGAAAGGTGTGATAAGTTGGCAAGAGATGAAGCACAAAAAGTTAAAGATAGGATAAAAAATGATTAAGAATATAGAACTTTTAGAGAAGAGTTTGGGTTATGAGTTTATAGATAAAAAACTCATTATCGAAGCACTGACACACAAGAGTTATAAAAAACCGTACAATAATGAAAGATTGGAGTTTTTAGGTGACGCAGTTTTGGATTTAATAGTTGGGGAGTATCTGTTTAAAAAATTTGCTTCATCAGATGAAGGAAATTTATCAAAAATTAGAGCATCTTTGGTAAACGAAACAGGTTTTAATAAGTTAGCTTTGTATTTAAATCTTGGTGATTATATTTTACTTTCAAACGCTGAAGAAAACAATGGAGGGCGAGAAAAATCGTCACTTCTTTCAAATGCATTTGAAGCTGTAATAGGGGCTATCTATTTAGAAGCAGGTTTAAAAGAAGTTAATGAAATCGCTATCTCTTTAATAGAAAAAAATCATAAAGAGATTTCACTTGATTCACTTTTTAGTGATTTTAAAACTTTACTTCAAGAACTCACACAAGCCAGATTTGGAATTACACCTGAGTATTTAGTGGTTGCAAGTAGAGGACCTGATCATAAAAAAGAGTTTGAAGTAGCTGTGGTTATAGAGGGTAAAGAGTATGCAAGAGCGATAGGAAAAAGTAAAAAAATTGCTCAACAAGAATCGGCGAAAATTGCAATAGAGATACTAAAGGGAGAAAATAGTGAATAGTTTTGGACAAAAGTTAAGATTTAGTACCTTTGGAGAGTCTCATGGAACTGCTCTTGGATGTATTTTAGATGGTGTTCCTGCTGGACTTAAAATTGATGAAGAGTATATCCAATCAGAACTTGATAGAAGAAAACCTGGAAAATCAGAGTTTGAAACAGCTAGAAAAGAGGCTGATAAGGTTGAAATTTTATCTGGTACTTTTGAAGGTTTAAGTACAGGTACACCAATTGCAATGGTTATTTATAACACAAATCAAAAGTCAAAAGATTACTCAAATATAAAAGATGTTTTTCGTCCTGGACATGCTGATTTTACATATTTTCATAAGTATGGGATTAGAGATTATAGAGGAGGGGGCAGAAGTTCTGCAAGAGAAACAGCAGCTAGAGTTGCTGCTGGTGCAATTGCTAAGCTTATGTTAAAAACTCTTGATATTGAAATTTTCTCTGGGATTTGTGAAGTGGCTGGAATTAAGTCTGAGGACTTTAATTATCCACATGCCAAGAATAGTATCATATATGCTCTTGATAAAAACAAAGAAGAGGCTCAAAAAGAGGCTATTTTAGAAGCTAAAAATAACCATGATTCTGTTGGTGGTGTTTCGCGTGTTTTAATCATAGGAACTCCAATAGGTTTAGGACAACCACTTTACTATAAGCTTGATGGTGTTTTAGCTGATGCTATGATGGGGATAAATGCAGTAAAAGCTGTAGAGATTGGTGATGGTGTTTTATCTGCTTCTGCACTTGGTTCAGCAAACAATGATGAGATAAGACAAAATGGCTTTGAGTCAAATCATGCAGGTGGGATTTTAGGTGGAATTAGTAACGGTGAAGATATAGTTATGAATGTGTATTTTAAACCAACACCATCTATCTTTAAAGAGCAGCATACTATCAACACTCAAAATGAGGAGTTGGATTTTGCACTAAAAGGGAGACATGACCCATGTGTAGCGATTCGTGGAACAGTTGTTTGTGAATCGATGGCAGCTTTAGTTATTGCAGATATGATATTGTTAAATATGGGCTCAAATATGGATGGGATAAAAAAATACTATAAATAAAGGGAAAATATGTCAAAAATTACAAAAGTTACAAAAGCAAAAGATTCAGATGAATGGTTTTTTTCATCTGATCAGTATATTTTAAGTGAGACAGATGATAAAGGTATTATACTTTATGCCAATGATATTTTTTATGAGATAGCTGATTATATACCTGATGAATTAATTGGTGAACCTCATAATGTAATAAGACATCCAGATATGCCTAAAATAGCCTTTAAAGGTTTATGGGATGATATACAATCTAAAGGGTTTTGGACAGGAATTGTAAAAAATCTTAGAAAAGATGGTGGTTGCTATTGGGTGCATGCAACTGTTCTTAGAAAAGTTAATAACAAAGGTGAAGTTACATATCTTTCTATTAGAAGAGTCCCAGATAGATCAGATGTAGAAGCTTGTATAACTCTTTATGCTGAGTTGAAAAGTCAAGAGTAAAAATGACAACTATACATTTGCAGGTTGAAGATGATTATATAGAAGAGTTAATGAATACTTTACCTAAAGATAAGGTAAGAGTTATTGAAGAGGATTTTAAAGAAAATAAAAAACTTCTTGAAGATGAATTAAAAAACTATAGAGATAATCTTACTAGCTTTATACCTTATAGTGAAAGTATCAAAAGATTAAATAATGAATATTTTAACCTCAAAACTATATGAAAAACAACTAAAAGATATTTTAAAGTTATTAGAAGAAGTAGATGAAAAAGCTCCTAAGAATTTTAAAATTTATCTTGATACAATTATTTTAAATATACAAACTAAAGAAAAAAAATATAAAAAGTCTATCTATTTTGATGATGAAAATATAAAAGATATCTCATTTCAAGGGTGTACGATAGTTTTTTTAATAGATTATAGTAATAATTGCTATGTAATTTTAGGAATTACAAAAAAAAGCTAACAATATTATAGCATCAAATATGAATGATAAGCTACACTAAATAAACAACTTCAATATACAAAATTCTAATAATAGAAATAAGTTCAAATATAAATAAAAGTTATATCTTGTGTCGAAATGTAACAAACTCTATTTCTACTTAATCCCATCACTCTTTTATAACTTTTAGTAATTAATCTCCTATATAAT
>JAIOSY010000256.1 GCA_021107375.1 Sulfurimonas sp. | reverse complement strand
TCTTCTGCCATATCTAAGGCTGCTTTTGCATCTTTGTCAGCTTTGGCTTGTTTTTTTAGTCTTTCAATTCTGTTTTGTAGTACTTCAATATCTGCTAAAATAAGTTCAGTTTCAATAATTTCAACATCTCTTAATGGATCAATATGCCCCTCTGTATGAACGATGTTTTCATCATCAAAACATCTAACAATATTAAGAATAACTTCAGTTTCACGAATATTTGATAAAAATTTATTTCCTAAACCTTCACCTTTGCTTGCACCTTTAACAAGACCCGCAATATCAACAAAATCAAGTGTTGAGTATTGAATTCTTTCAGGATTAACAATTTTTGCTAACTCTGCTAATCTTTTATCTGGTACTGGAACTACAGCTTTATTTGGTTCTATTGTACAAAACGGATAGTTTGCTGCTTCTGCATTTTGCGCCTTTGTTAGTGCATTAAAAGTTGTTGATTTCCCCACATTTGGTAGTCCTACTAGTCCTATACTTAATCCCATTTCAATTCCTTAATTTTATTTTATATTTTTTAAAAAGTTACTCATAAATCTAACGCCTGCACCAGTTCCACCATATACATTACAGTCCCAAGGGCTATCTGTGTATGCTGAACCAGCTATATCAAAGTGCATCCATTTATCTTTGTTCTCTTCTTTAATGAATCTATCTAAAAATAATCCTGCTGTAATTGCTCCACCATAAGGTTTTGAAGATACATTGGATATATCAGCTATGCCACTTTTAAGAAGTTTTTTAAGATGGCGATTAAATGGTAGATGACCTAACAGCTCACCAGAATCCATCGCTGCTCTCATCATAAAATCATGCTTTAGTTTTGTCGAGTGACCCATTACACCAGTTGTGTATTGACCAAGTGCCACCATACAAGCACCAGTTAGTGTTGCAAAGTCAAAGATATAATCAGATTTTACTTTATCTTGAGCATAATCAAGAACATCACATAAGACTAATCTACCTTCAGCATCAGTGTTTCTAACTTCGATAGTTGTTCCACTTCTACTAACTAAAACATCATCAGGTTTGTAAGCATCTCCACCAATCATATTTTCAACTGCACCGATAAAAGCATGAACTTCAACATCAAGTTTTAACTCACTAACAACTTTCATCATACCTAAAACGGCACAGCCACCAGCTTTATCCATCTTCATCGTTACCATTGAAGCAGCAGGTTTTAAACTAAGTCCACCACTATCGTAAGTTAAACCTTTTCCAACAAGTGTTACAACTTTTTTAGCTTTTTTCTTAGGTTTGTATGTTAAATGGATAAGTTTACTATCGTGTCTTGAAGCTCTTCCAACTGCAAGCATAGCTTCCATTTTTTCTTTTTTAAGTTGTTTTTCACCTAAAATCTCACATGCCAAACCATTTTCTTTAGCAAGTTTTCTAGCCAAAGTAGCAAATGATGGTGGATTTAAATCTTCTGGAATAGTATTTACAATATCACGAGTAAAGTTTGTTGCATCTGCTATGATGATAGCTTCGTTGAATTTTTCTTTTACTTCATTAATATCTCCACATGCCAGATATATATCTTTAAGTTTAGATTTTTTTGGTTTTGATTTATATCTGTTAAACTCATAACCACCTAAAACTACACCCTCTACAATAGCTTTTATATTTTTATTGTTTACATCAAATGAAACTGATTTATAGTTTGCATTTTTAAGAGTTTTTATGGCTACACTTACTACACTTCTGATGTTATCTGTATTGTTGTCCTCAATCCCACATGCCAAGATACCTTTTTCATGTAAAAAACAGATGCTATCTTGTTCAGCAACAAATCCAGCTTTTTTTAATTTTTTGTATCTTTTATGCTCTTTTAAAGTGTTTTTATCTAAAAATTCTACTTTTATATCACTTTTTATATCATTAACTAAATCAATGTTCATTATTTTTTTATTCCTTTTATTTTAATCAAAATGTAGTATGTCTTTTGCTTGAATCATATCTTTGTCACCACGACCAGATAGATTTACGATAACAAGCTTATCTTTTATATTTGTCATTTTTTTCAGGTGTGCTACGGCATGTGAACTTTCAAATGCAGGGATAATTCCCTCTTTTCTTGATAACCATACAAAAGCATCTAATGCCTCTTTATCAGTTGCATTATCATAAGTAACAGATTTATTGTCATTATGAAAAGAGTGCTCTGGACCAATACCGGGATAATCTAATCCTGCAGATATTGAGTGTGCCTCAAGTATTTGACCATCTTCATCTTGAAGAGTATAACTCATTTGACCATGAAGTACACCTGGACGACCTTTTTCTAAAGAACAACCATGTTTGTCAGTATCTAAACCAAGTCCACCAGCTTCTATACCGATACACTCAACTTCCTCATCTTCTAAGAAGTGTTGAAACATACCAATAGCGTTACTTCCCCCACCGATACATGCTATAATGTGGTCTGGTAATCTTCCCTCTTTTTCAAGAATTTGAGCTCTTGCTTCCCAGCCAATAATAGCTTGAAAATCTCTAACCATCATAGGATATGGATGTGGTCCTGCAACAGTACCAATGATATAAAAAGTATCTCTTGCATTTGTAACCCAGTGACGGATTGCATCATTCATTGCATCTTTTAGTGTTCTACTTCCACTCTCAACAGAGTTTACTTTTGCACCAAGAAGTTTCATACGAAAAACATTTAACTCTTGTCTTTCAACATCCTTAGCACCCATAAAAATTTCACACTCTAAATCTAATAAAGCACAGATAGTAGCAGTTGCAACACCATGTTGACCAGCACCAGTTTCAGCTATGATTTTTTTGTAACCAAGTCTTTTAGCCATTAAACCTTGAGCAATAACATTGTTTACTTTATGAGCTCCAGTATGATTTAAATCTTCTCTTTTAAAATAGATTTTTGCACCAAGTTCATCTGAAATATTTTTAGCATAGTAAAGTGGAGAAGGGCGACCAACATAATCTTTTAAGTAGTAATGAACCTCACCCCAAAAATCTTTATCAAATCTTATCTTTTCATACTCATCTTTAAGTTCTAAAAGTGCTGGCATAAGTGTTTCAGGAACATATCTACCACCAAAAATTCCAAAGTGACCATTTTCATCTGGGTCATATTTTGAAGCACTAGGGATATACATTAATTAACCTCCACTAAAGTATAAACATCAGTTTTTTCTTTTAAATTTTTTATACCATCTAAAAATGTAAGACCAATAATAAAACAAGATTCAACACATTTAGCACCCGCTTGATTTATTAAATTAGCAGCTGCATTTGCAGTTCCACCAGTTGCAATTAAATCATCAATCAGAAGCACCTTGGCATCAGGAATTTTACTAAAAGCATCTATATGAACTTCAACTTCATCAATACCATACTCAAGAGAATATTTTTCACCGATAGTTGTATATGGAAGTTTCCCTTTTTTACGAACAGGAACAAAGCCTACTCCTAACATTTGAGCAAGTGCAGCACCAAAAATAAATCCTCTAGCATCAATTCCAGCGACATAGTCTAAGTTATATTCTTTATATCTTGTATAAAGATGATTCATTAAAACACCATAAGCCTCTGCATCATTTAAAAGTGTTGTTATATCTTTAAAAATTATACCTGGTTTTGGAAAATCTTTTATATCTCTTATTGAGTTTTCAAGTATTTTTCTCTCTGTATTACTTAAATTCATTATTTATCCTATAATAAGGCGTCTATACGACCCTCTAGTGCTTTGATTTTACCATTTAATTTTTCTGTTTCTTGTCTATGTTTTGTATTTCTTGATTTAAGAACTTTTAACTCATTTCTTAATTTTGTTAGTTCTTCACTTAAAATATCTACATTTCCAAGTGCTCTTTGTAATTGAATTTGATATTTTCTTATAAGTATTTCTGCTTCTTGAAGTGTTAATTTCATTAAGTCATTACTTCTTTGTTCTTTATTTGTAATACTTTTAAAGTAGTACATTTTTACAAATAAAAATATGGATAGTATTGATAATAATGTTAAAAGTGACCATTCCCAAAACATGAACTTTTCCTTTAATTTATTTTATAAATTTAAGGGAACCTTTTTATTCCCTTTTGTCACGGTATCGGAAGTAATTCCGCTACCTACGCTAACGCTTGGTTTTCCTCGGCGGAAAGCCCATTGCACTAGTGCAATTTGTATATTATATCTTCTCTATTCTACCACAGTGACGACCACCATCAAAACTACCTGCAATCCATGCATCAAGAATTGATTCTGCAACACCTTTTCCAATGATTCTCTCACCAAAACATAAAATATTTGCATCGTTATGCCCACGAGCAACCATTGCTGTATACGCATCATGGCAAAGTGCTGCTCTAATTCCCACATGCCGATTTGCTGCCATACTCATTCCGATTCCTGAACCACAGATAAGGATTCCCTGAGCAGTAGAATCTTTTAAAACAGATTCTGCAACTTTATGGGCATAATCTGGATAATCTACTCTATCTTTAGAAAAAGGACCTAAATCAATAACTTCATGACCTTTTTCTTTTAATAATTCAACTGTATAGTCTTTTAACTCAATTCCTGCATGGTCTGTACCGATATAAAATTTCATTTAATCTCCTTAAGATGTTAGTAATAAATTTAGTATAGTTTGAACAGGCATTAATAATAGATAATTTTTTAATGGTGTCATTAAAATAATTAAAACTATTATAATCCCATATCTCTCATTTTTGTAAAAAAACTCAGCAATAGAGTTTATTTTATATTTTAGAGCTAGGTGCATTATAAAGTGAGCACCATCAAATTGAGGAATAGGAAGTAAGTTAAATACTCCTAAAACTACATTGATTATAAGTAGTTGAAATACAAATATATATGCAAATATATAAAATATACTATCTGTTGTGATAGGTTTATCCATAGCTACTATCGCAATAGATGCAAAGACAGCTAAGGTAAAATTATATACTATACCTGCTAAATCAACTTGCATAGCTCCGTTGTAACCACCATTTCTTATAACAGTAGCCATATTTATAGGTACAGGTTTTGCCCAACCAAATAAAAATCCACTCTCACCACCTAAAAGCATTGGTAAAAAGTACATTGTTGCTGGAACTATAATTGTTCCAATTAAATCAATATGTATTAGAGGATTTATAGATAATCTTCCTGCATTTTTTGCAGTTGTATCACGATACATATACGCAACCCAACCATGCATAATTTCATGACCAATAATAGCTATTGCTAAAGCTAATACTGATGCTAATATTTTTAGTAAATCAATAGATTCCATGATCATCTTTATCTACAATTAATCTCTCTTTTCTTGCTAAATCAAGGTTAAAAGGTGATTCTAAAGCTGTTGGAGTTTTTCCAACTCTATCCCATCTGATTTCCCAGTTATCATCAATAGAGAAGTAGATAAACCAAGGAGTTCCCTCTATATTTTCATAAGGTACTGCTCCCCAAAAACGGCTATCATTTGAGTGGTCACGATTATCACCCATCA
>JAIOSY010000170.1 GCA_021107375.1 Sulfurimonas sp. | reverse complement strand
TACCTTGAAGTTCAGGGATTAAATCACTTGGCTTACTAACATGGAATGCACCAGCAGCGATGAAAAGAATATGGTCAGTATTTATAACTCCATATTTTGTAGTAACACTACTACCCTCAACTATAGGAAGTAAATCTCTTTGAACTCCCTCTTTGCTTGGATCATTTCTCCCTTGTGACTTTTCGCTTAAAGCAATTTTATCTATCTCATCTAAAAATATGATTCCACCATTTTCTGCTCGTCTTAGTGCCTCTGCATTGATACTTGTCATATCTAAAAGCTTGTTACTAGCTTCAAGTTTTAGAATTGATTTGGCATCTTTTATTGTAACCTCTTTTTTCTTATCTTCTTTGTTTATTGAAGAGAAAATTTGAGAAAAACTTTCTTGAACTTTTGCCATCTCTGGTGGTAGATTTGTGTCGTTGAATTCGATATTTATTTTATCAATTTCTAATTCGATAATTTTATCATCCATTTCACCAGATATAACTCTTGTTTCCATAGCTTCAAGAAGTCTTTGATAGTCATCTTTTTTACTCTCACTTGCAGATTCTGGAAGTGGTGGTAAAAGTTTTTCTACTATTTTATTTAAAACATAGTTTTCTATCTTCTCTTTGTTGTTTTTTTCTTGCTCTGCTTTTACTATAGATATAGAATTTACAACTAAATCCCTAATCATAGATTCAACATCACGACCAACAAAACCAACCTCTGTATATTTTGATGCTTCCACTTTTATAAATGGAACTTTCATCATTTTAGCTAAACGACGAGATATTTCAGTTTTACCAACACCAGTAGAACCAATCATCAAGATATTTTTTGGCATGATTTCGTCTTGAAGTTCTTGGTTTAGTTGCATTCTTCTATATCTTGTACGAAGAGCTAGTGCTATAGTTTTTTTAGCATCTTTTTGTGAAATAACATAGTTGTCTAGGTAGGCAACTATCTCTTTAGGTGTTAAGTTCATTATTTGTTTTCCTCTAAAGTTAGAGTTTTAATATTGTGGTTTGTATATATACATAAGTCTGCTGCTACTGATAAACTCTCTTTTACTAACTCTTCTTCATCAAGTTGTGCATGTTTTTTTAAGGCTCTAGCCGCTGAAATAGCATAGTTTCCACCACTCCCAATAGAAGCAATCTCTCCATCTTCAGGCTCAACTACATCACCGTTTCCTGTAAGTATAAAGATATGTTCGTTATTTAAAACTATCATCATCGCCTCTAAGCGACGAAGAACTTTATCTTTTCTCCAAGCCTTAGAAAATTCAATAACTGACTTTAGTAAATCACCTTTTTTATCTTCTAAAAAATCTTCAAACATATCAAAAAGGTTAAAAGCATCAGCTGTACTTCCAGCAAATCCAGCAAGGATTTTACCTTTACCAAGTGTACGGATTTTAGTCGCATTACCTTTTAAAACAGAATCACCAAAAGTAACCTGTCCATCTCCACCAATTACAGCTTTATTTTTGCCCTTGTAAGCAAGTATCGTAGTAGCATCAAACATTATTCGCCTTGAACATCCACATGTAATACAGCATGTAAACCATGCCCAAGTTTAAAGTCTAAGTCATGCTCACCAATAGTTTTAATAGCAGATTTTTCATTGATATGTTTTTTATCAATCTCAATTCCGTGTTGCTCTTTTAGTGCTACTGCAACTTCATCTTTTGTAACAGAACCAAAAAGGTGTCCATTTTGTCCAAGTTTTTTAGTGATGATAATCTCTGCTTTATCAAGTGTTTTAGCAATCTCTTTAAGTACATTAACCTTTTTTTCAAGATTCTCTGCTACTATAATCTCATCTTGTGCATGTTGAGCTAAAATTTCAGGTGTTGCATGTCTAGCAAATCCTTTCCCTATAAGAAAGTTTTTTCCATAACCATCTTTAACCTCTTTAACTTCACCTTTTTTTCCTAAACTTTTTACATCTTTTATTAATAATACTTTCATAATGATTTTCCTAATTTATATTTATTTATCTATTTATCTCGCCACCATAAGAAACAATACCATGAGTTAAGTTTCCTATTTTTGAGTATCCCATACTTGGAAGAATTCTTGCAACATGAGCTGAACGGCTACCTACATGACAGTAAAGTATGATATTTTCATCTTTATTTAGTTTTGCTTCCTCTATAGCTTGATAGAAGCTACTTGTTGGAACTAGTTTATCTGCACCTTTGATGTGACCCATCTGCCACTCCATATGCTCACGAACATCTACTAATGTAAAGTTAACCATACCAAGTTCTCTAGCTTCCATAAGCGCTTGAAGTTCATCTCCATCTAATTCAGCTTGATTTACAAGTTGATTACACTCATCTTTAGTAAGACCACGAGAGTGAGTATGAACTATCTCTTCCATTCCAAGTTCTATTTTTTTAGCTGCTGCAAACTCTGGAGTACAGAAAATTCCACAATGACAAGCACCAGTCTCTGGAATCTCTTTTTCTATCGCTGGTTTACAAGGACAAGTTCTGTTATCAACACTTTGAGGTTTCCCCTCAACCTCTTCAACCATAAAACATGGGCAAAATAGTTTGTTATACATAATCTTGTTACGAGCAAGACCCATCTGTACACCCTCATTAACTTCCTCTTGAGGATTATAAACCCATCCACGAGATTCACAAACTTTGTCTGTAAATGTGATTGTTTTTTCCATTCTAGAGAGAAATTCAGGAGAATTCATATCAATTTTTATCATTCTTATAAACCTTGTCTTTTTTTACCGGCGATAATTCTTCTAAGAGCATTTAGTCTAATAAAACCTTCTGCATCTTTTTGATTATACACTTCATCTTCTTCAAATGTTGAGTGTTCCTCTGAGTATAAAGACATATCTGATTCTCTTCCTACAACTTCTACATTACCTTTGTAAAGTTTTAGTTTTACAGTTCCCTGAACATATTTTTGAGTAGTGTCAATCGCTGCTTGCATCATTTCACGCTCTGGAGAGAACCAAAAACCATTATAGATGAGTTCAGCATATTTAGCAATAAAGCCATCTTTCATGTGTGCTTCTTCTCTATCTAAACAGATTGACTCTATTGCCCTATGAGCTTTTAGCATAATAGTTCCACCTGGAGTTTCGTAACATCCACGAGCTTTCATCCCAACGAAACGATTTTCAACGATATCGATTCTACCAATACCATGTTTATTTCCGTATTCATTTAAAGTTCTAAGCATTGTTGCAGGTGAAAGCTCTTTGCCATTTAGTGAAACTGGGTCACCATTTTTATATCCGATAGTGATATATTCTTTCTCATCAGGAGCATTTTCAGGAGAAGTTGACCATAACCACATCTCTTCTTCTGGTTCATTCATAGGATTTTCTAAGTGAAGTCCCTCATAAGAGATATGAAGAAGGTTGGCATCCATTGAGTAAGGGCTTACTGTTGGGTTGCCATTTGCATCAACATGTTTTTGGTCTATGTTAATTCCATGCTCCGCAGCATAAGATAAAAGTTTCTCTCTAGAGTTTAAATCCCACTCTCTCCATGGAGCGATAACTGTAATATCTGGGTTTAGTCCAAGGTATCCAAGTTCAAATCTAACTTGATCGTTTCCTTTTCCAGTTGCACCATGAGATACTGCATCAGCACCCATTCTTTCTGCTATTTCAATTTGCTTTTTTGCAATAAGTGGACGAGCAATAGATGTACCTAAAAGATATTCACCCTCATAAATTGCATTTGCTCTAAACATAGGGAAAACATAATCTTTTACAAATTCTTCTTGAATATCAAGAATAAAAATATTTTCAGGCTTTATTCCATTGTCTAGTGCTTTTTGACGAGCTGGTTCAACCTCTTCACCTTGACCTAAATCTGCTGTGAAAGTTATAACTTCAGCGTTATACTCATCTTGTAGCCATTTTAAAATAATACTTGTGTCAAGTCCACCTGAATAGGCAAGAACTACTTTTTTAACTTCTTTTTTCATCTGAAAAACCCTATATTGTAAAATAATTAAGGCGATTTTACAATAAAAGAGATTAAAAAATGGTTAGGGGATTAGAGATGTATTTAATTTATAAGTTTAAATTATTTTTTTGAAGTTTTAAGCTGTAAATTTAAACAAAAGAGTAAAAGATTTTACCCTTTTGTATCAAATAGCATACCAGAAACTTCTTGCATTTTTGGAAGAAAATCAGCTGCTTGTTCAGCTGGAAATCTTCTAATCATCTTACTTGTTTCTGTTTCAATTACCGATACATAAAATATATCATCTCTATCAACACCAAATCTTAAATTTGTATTCATAGGTGCCATTGCATCGTTTAACTGCGCTACCAAATCTTCCACTTGCTCTTTAGAATTTACTTTTGTTGATGTTTCTTTAGATGCTTCTTGTATCTCTTTTACTAAATCAACTTTTGGAGCCGATTGAACTTGCCGTTGTACTTGTTCAACTGCTCTTCCTTGAGCTTCACCTCCACTCACTTGAGATTGTTGTTGTCTTGCAACATTTGCTATGCCATCCATGACCAACTCCTTTTATTTAAAGAATCTTATTACACAACACATCGACAATTAATTTAATTACTTTAATAAAAAAATATTAAATTTGATATTTTTTTTTATTCTAGTCTATTTTATGATAATCTTCCGTTAATGAATGAATACTTTAAACTTTTAAAATAAGAACCAACATTAAAAAGATTATCAACTATTCAACTGATAGCATATTTTGGTGCATGGTTTAGTAATGTCGCTATTTACACACTTTTACTTGATATGAAAGTATCAGCTGAAGTTGTGGCGTTTGTAGCTATGCTTCATTTTTTAGCTGGAGTTATTCAGGCACCTTTTTCTGGTTCTATTATTGATAGCATGAAACCTAAAAAACTTATGTTAATTTTAATAGGTGTAGAGATTTTTGCAACTCTATTTTTGATTTTTGTAAATAATTTATCAGATTTATGGCTACTTTATACATTAATATTGATTAAAATGGCAGCGGCTAGTTTTTATTTTACAACAGAGATGTCTCTTTTACCAAAAATACTTCATGGAGATAAACTTCAAAAGGCAAATGAACTTCACTCTATTATTTGGTCACTTTCATACACTTTAGGGATGGCATTAAGTGGTTTTGTGGTTTATGCTCTTGGTGTTAAAATAGCTTTTGTTTTAGATGCTTTTATGTTTGTTGTTAGTTTTTTTCTTCTTTTTAAGCTAACAATTGAAGTTGAATTTATTAAAAGTGAAGAGAACCTATTTCAGATGATGAGCGATACTTTTAGATATTTAAAGAGGTTTCCACATGCCATCCATTTGATGTTGATTCATGCTTTTGTGGGGCTTACAGCTTTTGATGCTCTTGTTGCTTTGATGGTAAATCAATATTATGCGTCAATAATTGCTACATCTTTAGCTCTTGGTTTACTTCATGCTTCTCGTGCAGTTGGTTTAGTTATAGGACCTATAATTTTAGGAGACTGGATAAATAACAAACGAATAGTTTATGTTTTCATGCTTCAAGCCTTAGCTGTTTTATTATGGGCATATCTAATGGAAAATTTTTATTTGTCTCTTTTTGCAAGTTTTGTTGTAGGACTTTTTACAACAACGCTATGGTCTTATACTTATACTCTTTTACAAAAAAATATAGAGAAAAAATATTATGGACGAATCGTAGCTTATAATGATATGCTATTTTTAAGCATGGCAGCCTTTGTATCTTTTATGACAGGATATTTGGCAAGTAATGGTTTCTCTTTAGAATCAATTGCAATAATTATGGCATGTGGATTTGTTGTTGGTGGAATCTATTTTGCATGGATTTTACATACTCAAAATATTAAGGATATTTCATAATGAGCTTTGCAATTTTAGGTGGATTACTTTTAAATATTGGTGCATTTTTAACATATAAGGGTAAGGTTTATCAGGCTGTTATTATTTATCTATTTGCAGATGTTTGTTGGATGATTATGGCTTATGAAAAAAATGATTATATCGGCGCTATCTTTATTATAACAGGAACTACTTTTGGTTTTCTAGCATATCTAAAAATGAAAAATGGTAAGATGAATAAGAGTTTAAATAAGGAAGATACTTGATTTACAAATATAAAGATGGAGATGTTGATTTATCTAAGATAACTAGACTTTATCCTGCTGTTGTAATTGATATGTACGGTGAAATCGCAGAGATGAGTTTGGAGTGGATGGAAGATAATGAAGATAAAGTTAAATTAGTTCACTATGTTTTAGTTTTCGATTTTACTCCACATGGAAGTGAAGAACGAGTTCGAACAGTTTTAACTTTTGAGAAAAAAGAAGAACTTTATGATTGTATGACAGAGGTATCAAAATTTTTCGACAACTAATCTCTAGTGATACTAAAAAGGTTTTCTCTCTAGCAATCCCCGCAGCACTTAAACATTTAGTAGATATTTTACAAATTCTTATAGATATGATAATGGTAGGGATGATTAGTGTTTATTCACTCGCTGCTGTTGGTATGAGTATGCAGTTTATGATGGTTGTTAATGTTTTGATGACTCTGTATGTTGTTGGTGGAAATGCTCTCATCTCTCGTTTTATCGGACAAGGGAGAAAAAGACGGGCTTCTGCTTTACTTTATTCCCTTGGTATTTTTGCGATTATTCTTTCTACTTTTGTAACTATCGGTGGTTATTTTGGAAGTGAATTTATATATGAGATGATGGGAGCCCAAGCAGAAGTTGTCGCACGGGGTTCAGCTTATTTTAAAATCTTGGCATGTGGGATTGTTGTGATTTTTGTAGATTCACTACTTTACAATGCCCTTTCAGCTGCTGGAGATACTAAAAGTTCACTTTATATAAAACTACTTTCAGCAGGTGTAAATGCTTTTTTAAATTACGTTTTTATCTTCGGGCATTTTGGTTTTGAAGCTATGGGGATAGAGGGTGCGGCTTATGCTACGGTTATCGCTTATACTTTTAATGTCGTAGCTTATTTGCTACTTCTGAAAATCCCACATGCCAAGCTTAATCTGATTCCAATTATAAGAATGAAAGATTTAAAAAGGGTTTGGCATGTGGGCTGGAGTGCTGCCTTAGAAAGAGGAATATCTTCGCTCTCTTTTTTAGTCTTTGTTTCAATCATTACGGCTTATGGAACAGCCGAGTTAGCAGGGTATCACGTTGGACTTAGAATAGAGGGAATCGCCTTTATGCCAGGTTTTGGATTTGCGATAGCTTCTATGGCTTTGGTTGGGCAAAGCT
>JAIOSY010000070.1 GCA_021107375.1 Sulfurimonas sp. | reverse complement strand
GCTATCATCTTCTTTAAATAAAATCCAAATTCCATTAGCTAATTACCTCATTAATTTTATCTATAACATCCACATGCCAAAGCAGTTGTTTGTGAGAGAGTCCACCAAACTCTTCATAAAATTCTAAATTTTTAATATACTTTTTCAAATTTCTTGCATTTTCAATATATGTTGTTTCATCATCTTTACTAACAAATAGATAAATTTTTGCACCTATTTTTTGTACATACTCTTCATTATTAAATTTATATCTAAAAATTTTATTTAAATTCATCCTAGGAAACTTCCCTCTACAAATAAATTTCTCTTTTGCAAGAGAAGCAAGAGAATCAAAAGAGCCAATCAAAAATACTCCCAAAGAATTTACCTTTGAAGCTACATACGAAGATATACTTGAACCAAGTGAAAAACCCAATATATAAAAATCTCCATAATTTTTTTGAATAAGTTGTGCTATTTTAATCCCATCTGAAAAAAGATTCTTTTCACTTGCTTCCCCTTCACTTTTTCCGTAAGAACGATAATTAAACGAGATAATTCTGGCATGTGGAAAAGTTAAAGCCAATCTTTTTATCAGACCTACAGAATCATGTGAACGACCCGCAAAAAATAAAAGTGTGGCATGTGGGTCTTGAGGTTCATAAACAACACCCTCAAGTTCAACTCCATCATCAGTATTTATACTAAGCATAGTAAAATCATCATCTAGCTCACCATATCTATAGTAAGTTGGTGAAAAAATCATAAAATATTGCCACTGATAAAAGGCAATATATAGAATTAAAAGTGTAAAAAGTAAAAAGGCTATATAAATCATAGACGAATTATAGTACAATTGCGATAATTATTATAGGATTTTATATGCAAACATTCGGAAAATTTTCAACAAACTTTGACCATGAGTATTTAACAAAACATTATATTTATATAAATGAAAAAGATGACTCAAGAGAAGATATAAAAATATCTATTCAAGATTTAAATAAACTACTAAAAAAGAAGAGTAAAAATGTAGCTGGGACTATATTTTTATATAACCCTACCCTTAGCCCTGTTGGATACGATAACGATTCATTGCTATCTGAACAAGGTTTTGATTATGATGATAAATTTCATGAGTTAAACTTTAACGATATGATGAATCTTTTTTCAAAATCTATCAGAGATGGTTACAGAGGTAAACTTATAGAGGTTAAATATCTTTTCAATCTTAACAAGGCGAACATTGAACCAACTCCTATTTTAGAGGAGCTTGACTCTGATTTAGATAGATATAGTTCTAACCAATTAACTCGTTACGATAAAAATTTAAACTATCAAGATTATTTAACTATGAGTTTAAATGGTAAGTTTGTATATTTTGGAAGTGGACACAAATACGATAGACACCACAAAGAGATTATCTCTTATGCTAAAAATATCGCATCACAAGCTGTAAAACTAGGTAAAGATGTTTACTTCACTCATGATAATAACTATGATGCTGATGAGTGTATAGATATGGCTTACTTTTTATCTCCACTTGCAGTTGGGAAGATTAAAGAGAGACGAATAAACGCTTTTAAAAATGCTTTTAGAACTTATCCACCAACTATTCAAAAACTAGGATAATTTATATTAAAATTTATTCTTAAGAATAGATTTTTGAAACTTTCACTATAATAATATATTATATCTGTTTTCTGTACTACTTCGAAAAAGGAGTTACAAAATGGAAAATTTGGAAAGTCAAAAAAGAAGAGTATTCTTACAAAAAATCATGCAAGGAGTTGGCTACAGTGCTTTTGGCATTATAGCTTGGAGTAGTTATCTAAGTCAGTCTCAGGCGAAGAGTTTATTTCTTAGACCTCCTGGAGCACTTCGAGAAAAAGAGTTTGTTTCAACATGTATCCGTTCTGGCATGTGCGTTCAAGCCTGCCCCTTTGATGTACTTGAACTTTCTACAGTATCTGATAAAATCTCCGTTGGAACCCCATTTTTTATACCTCGAATTGAAGCTTGTCACATGTGCCCAGATATTCCTTGTGCTACGGTTTGCCCAACACAGGCACTTGATTTAAAATCATTAACCGTGGATAATAAACTATCAATAAATAATGCTAGTATGGGTCTAGCGACTATCAATACAAAAACTTGTTTATCTTATTTAGGTCTACAATGCACTATGTGTATAAGAGCTTGTCCACTTGCTGATACTGCAATTATTCTAAAAAATGAAAGAAACCCAAGAACAGATATGCATGCCTTTTTGAAACCTATGGTAGATGCTGATTATTGTACTGGATGTGGCATGTGCGAGAGAGCTTGTCCTACAAAAATTGCTTCAATACAAGTTCTACCTCTATCAATATCTTCTGGGGATATTGGTGAGCATTATATTGTAGGTTGGAAAGAAGAGGATGAAAGTAGACTTGATAATATCTCTACCGATGTTACTCTCCAAAGGACTAAAAGAAATGAAAAAAGTGCATTAGATAATGTCAATGATACTGATGGTATTTTAAAAGGACTTTATGATGATTAATTTTTTATATAAACATCGTTTTTATTTATCTCGTAGATTACTTCAAATATTTATACTCACTCTATACTTTGGAGCAAATGCATATGGCTGGACTATTGCAGTTGGTAATTTAAGTAGTTCTGTTATTTTTGGATATATACCCTTATCTGATCCATTTGTAACATTACAGATGTTTTTTGCAGGGGCATTTATAGCTATAGATATTTTAGTCGGTGTAGTTGTTATCCATTTTATATATGGAGTTATAGGTGGGCGATTTTTTTGTTCTTGGGTTTGTCCTGTAAACATTATAACAGAAACTGCAGCAGCACTAAGACGTGCATTAAACTTTAAAGCAAAAGAGAATGCAATC